>WRIQ01000085.1 GCA_009782655.1 Prolixibacteraceae bacterium | reverse complement strand
CCGGTATCGTTTTCTGCGCCATCAGCATGCTCACGGGCTTGCCAACAATATTGCTGCGACCAAGCACTACGCAATGCTTGCCGCGGGTATCAATCCCGCTGCGGCTCAATAATTCCATGATACCTGCCGGCGTTGCCGAAACAAAACACGGCAGGCTGATCATCATACGCCCAACATTTTCCGGATGAAACCCGTCCACATCCTTCGACGGCGATATGGCTTCGATAATTTTTTGCTCATTGATATGCTTCGGGAGAGGCAACTGAACAATAAAACCGTCGATGCAACTGTCGGCATTGAGGCTGTCAATACGGCAAAGCAATTCTTCTTCTGTAACATCATCTTCGTAGCGGATCAGCGTAGATGTAAAGCCCACCTGCTCGCAATCTTTCACTTTGTGCGCTACGTATGTTTCGCTGCCACCGTCGTGACCGACCAATATAGCTGCAAGGTGCGGAACTTTTCCGCCGCATTTTTTTATTTCTTCCACTTCTTTGGCAATTTCCGATTTAATATCCATTGCCACTTGTTTCCCATCTATCAACTTCATAATAAAACTGTTATTTAAACTGCTGTAGATTATCTTCTTTTGGGCGCTCCCTGCGGCATCATACGGTTGAGATTTTTCCCCTGTGCAACCATTTTCATCATTTTGCTGGTTTCGGTAAACTGTTTCAGTAAACGATTTACTTCCTGCACGCTTGTTCCCGACCCGTCGGCAATTCTTTTGCGCCTCGTCCCGTTTAAGATGGACGGATTCTCGCGTTCTCGATGCGTCATCGAACAGATGATGGCCTCGATATATTTAAAGGCGTCGTCGTCGAAATCCATATTTTTGAGCGCTTTTCCCATTCCCGGAATCATGGATACCACATCTTTGAGATTTCCCATTTTCTTGATTTGCTGAATCTGTTTCAGAAAATCGTTTAAGTTAAACTGGTCTTTCGCCAGTTTTTGTTGCAGGCGCCGGGCTTCTTCCTCGTCGAATTGTTCCTGCGCTTTCTCCACCAGCGACACAATGTCGCCCATGCCCAGAATCCTGTCGGCCATGCGATCGGGGTGAAACACTTCCACGGCTTCCATTTTTTCGCCTGTACCCACAAATTTAATGGGCTTATCGACTACGGAGCGGATGGAAAGCGCCGCTCCTCCGCGGGTATCGCCGTCGAGTTTGGTAAGAACAACGCCGTCGAAGTCGAGGCGGTCGTTAAACTCTTTTGCCGTATTTACGGCATCCTGTCCGGTCATGGCGTCAACCACAAACAGAATTTCGTCGGGCCTGACAGCGGCTTTGATGGAGGCTATCTCTTTCATCATTTGCTCGTCTATGGCCAACCGACCGGCGGTATCGACAATCACCACATCATTGCCGTTGGCTTTGGCATAGCGAATGCCGTTTTCGGCAATCTGAACCGGATTCATATTCCCTTCTTCGGTATAAACCGGTACGCCTATCTGGTTTCCCACTACTTTCAGTTGCTCGATGGCCGCAGGGCGATATACGTCGCCGGCTACCAACAATGGATGCTTCCCTTTTTTGTGTTTCAGCATATTGGCAAGTTTGCCCGAAAAAGTGGTTTTTCCCGAACCTTGCAACCCCGACATCAAAATGACGGCGGGACTTCCTTTTATATTGATATCGGTAAATTTTCCGCCCATCAGTTCGGCCAACTCATCGTGAACCAGCTTGACCATCAACTGACCCGGTTTCACCGCCGTAAGTACATCCATGCCCAGCGCCTTTTCTTTTACCGTGTCTGTAAATGATTTGGCAATTTTATAGTTTACGTCAGCATCCAGCAAAGCCTTGCGGATGTCTTTCATCGTTTCGGCGATGTTAATTTCGGTGATCCTCCCCTGCCCTTTCAGCAGTTTAAACGACCGCTCAAGTTTTTCGCTAAGATTTTCAAACATATAGCAATTTCTATTTTTCTTTCTACAATGGCGCAAAAATACAAAAATTGTTGACCTAAGCGGTAATAATCGTTTAATATCGGTAAGCAAAACCTGACGTTTAAAATTGTGTGCAAAGGCTCATTTTTCCCGAATGTGGCAATATCACTCAGGGAAAATCAGGCAAATAGGCAATGAGAAAACGGGAAACAAAACATTCATCGGATAAATTCTTTGTCGACTGAAATGTTTTAGCAATCGGACAGTTTATTGGAAAACAGGAAAAATGCTAAACTCACGTTAATTATCAATGTGCAGCTTTTCTTTCAGCCTGCGCGTTTCGATTTTTCCCATGTAACATTTTGTTTTCCTCTGCAATAGCGGAAAATGCCACGCAACGACGCGTAGTTTATGGCTACAAAATAGAAAGGTGCGAAAAACAGTTTTGAGCGTATTTTGCGGTTTTCAAAAATTCCGCCTGCCAGAGCCAGCGCATAACAAACCCATTGCAGGCCAAGCGCAATACTGTAAACCGAAGGCTGAAACCACAAATCACCGGCAGCCACAATATAAATATTCACCGGCAAAAGGAGAAACAGGAAAAGGGGCGCCAATGTCCAGCGCAGCACTTTGTGTGAAAAATATTGCCAACTGAGCGCCCCCTGCTTGAAAGGATTCAATAACTGCGGCAACCGTGAAATTGCCTGTATTCCGCCGGCGGCAATACGTGTTTTGCGTTTCAACTCTTCCCGCACGTTAAGCGAAGCCACCTCTTCGGCATAAGCATCGGGTGCATAATCAATCTTATAACCTTGTAACGCTATCCGTAGTGATATGATAAAATCGTCGAGTATTGTGTCTTTTTCCACCGCATTGAAAAGCGCTGTGCGTATTGCGAACAGTTCTCCTACGCCACCTACTGTTGAGTTAAATTCGGCTTCCAGTTTTTTCACCTTCGACTCTGTTTTCCAATATAAACCTTCGCCTGCCGCCGACGCATTTTCCGCTTTTCTTTCGACGATGCGCTTTTCGCCCGCCACACATCCCACTTCAGGATTTGCAAACCTCTCAACTATCACGCGAATGGTTTGCGGACTCAGCATGGCATTGGAGTCGGAAAAAATGACGACGGGCGCTTTCACAAACTGCATTCCTCTGTTCATGGCATCAATCTTCCCGCGGCGTTGGGGCTGGTGATGAATTTTCAAAGCGGGATATTTTTTCAGCAAATCGGGCGTTCCATCGTCGGAACCGTCAGTGACCCAGAGATATTCGATTTTTTCTCTGTCATAATCCAATGCAAAACTGTTGGCTACTTTACGGCTAACGTAATCGCTCTCGTTGTATGCGGTGACAAATAAGCACACCTCGGGTTCAAACGGCGTTGCCGACATGTCGTTTTTCGTTTTTGTTTTTAAAAGACGCTTTATCAGCACAACTGCATACAGAATAATTCTATATCCGGCGTAGGTATAGAGAACCGTTATCAGCATAAACCAAAAAAGAATATGAAATATCATGAGCAGTGCTTTTTGTAGAAATCCAGTAATTTTGCGGCCAGCGTTTCGGCGTCGAAATTCTCCCTTGCAAAACCCGCGGCATCGCGGCCTATCGTCAGAAACAAATCTTTGTTTTCGACCAACGCGGAAACCTGCACGACAAAATCGTCGGGTGTATCGGCCAACAGAATATTCTTTCCCTGCACCGCTCCGATACCTTCGGCGCCAATAGTGGTTGAAACAATGACTTTTCCCAGCGCCATGCCTTCGACAATCTTCACACGCATTCCGCTACCCGATAACAGCGGAACCACCATCACCGCCTTAGAATTCATAAACATGCGGGCATCGTCCACCTCGCCAAGGAATGTTATGCCCGGCGTCCTGAATTTGGGCGTCAGCCATTCGGGTGCGTTTCTTCCAGCGATATAAAAATTGAGCGATGGGAATTTTTTGTGTATCCGCGTCCAACAGTTGTCGAGAAACCAGATCAGCCCATCCTGATTGGGCGCCCATTCGAGCGAACCAATATGAAACAGTGAGGGATATTCGATTTGGGAAATTTCAGAAATCGGTTCTCCCCAATCGACACTGGCTGGCGAAACCAAAAGCGGCCTGTTGTTTCCCATTTTGTTGAAAATGGCCGCATCGCGAGCAGTGAAGGGCACAAGCAAATCGTATTGATTGATTGTCTTTTGTTCAAACCGGCACAAACGGTGGGCAAGGTTGCGCAGATAAAGTTTTTTTAATCCCGAAGAAATCGCCGCCGTCCGTTCCCATATTTCATATTCGACGTTGTGCGCTCGGTAAACAATCGCAGCATTCGATTTTTCTCGGATCGCCGGAATATAGGGACACAGGTAGAGCCCTTCCAGTTGAACCACATCGAAATTGTTTTTCGAAAGCAGTTTCTCCAGTTTTTTTTGATAATCTGCCGATATAAAACGAACAGCATTGTAGGGCTCGTGCGAAAAAATCAGATTGAAGAATGCCGCAGAGTAGGAAATCTTTGCGGGTACGTCGACAAAATGAAAGTCGGCGGTTTTTCTGATTTCAGGAGGAATATCACTTGCCAGCGTGGTGTGTTTGCGCGTATTCATCGACAAAACCGTCAGTTTATGCCCCTGTTCCGAAAATTTGCGGATGAGATTCATCATGGAAATGGCGCCACCGTCTTTGGCCGGATAAGGCGGTTTATTGGTCAACAGCAGAAGGTTCATCGGGTTCTGTTTTGTCCTTGATAAAAAGACGTTTCAGTTTCTTAAAGAAATTGAAATATGTCTCGGAATTCATCACCGGCGAATCGGTTATTGCCTTGTATGTGAGCCAGATTCCGACAGGTAGAAAAATCAATGTCGAAAACCACATGCCCACGCTCATACTCCAACTGTCCTCCCGCGCAGATTTTTCGCCTGTCATGGAAAAAATATAATACAGAATAAACAGCAATATTGAAACTACCACGGGCATTCCCAACCCTCCCTTCCTGATGATGGCTCCCAAGGGAACGCCTATCAGAAAGAAAACGAAAACAGCCACCGAAAGCGTGTACTTGCGGTAGCGCTCCATCATATGCAGGTTGATGCGTTTTTTCCGTCCATAAAGATTACTTTCGATATTATTGATTTCCTGATAGTTACTGTTTGCTTTCGAGATGGCGGTTTTGTTCAGTTCCTGCAAACTGCGAATTGGCATGGTGGCCATCAGGCTGTCGTAATCGAAAATGCGGTGTTGCTCGCCATTGTATACTTTCAGCAACGAATCGTCGTCCATGGCGTAGGCCATGAGCCTTTTATCCAGATCGATGGTGAAGTGCACATTCTTCAAAAAACTCCTCAGCCACTGCCGGTAATCGACAATGAGCGAATCTTCAATATACTCTAATTGACTTACACTCATTGATTTATACGAACTGCGATATGTATTATCATCCCGTCGGTTAAAATCAAAATTTTTTACGGGTACGTTAATTTCCTGCATTTCAAACTTGTCGAGCCTGAAGGGATAGTTATTACGTTGCCCGCTCTGCGGTTTTTCTTCGGCAAAATTTTCGCCGCTGAACAGCGTCATCACATAAAATTTTTTATCCTCGGTCATGCGCAGGTATCCCGAATCGGCAACGGTAACGCTCTCGTTGGCTTTTCCGTTGGTGTGGTCATAAATCAAAATGTCGTGCAACGTTTTGGTGTTTTTATCTTTTTTCCCGACGCGGATACTGTACCCGTCAATTTCGTTGGTGAAAACTCCTTCCTGCAACACAAGCTCAGGGCGTTGCTGTTGGATGC
>WRIQ01000084.1 GCA_009782655.1 Prolixibacteraceae bacterium | reverse complement strand
CGAAAATTATTTAATTACATTTTACAATTTCGAGCCGGGTGTGGAACTTATAGGCAACGGCGTAATTGTTCCCGATCAGGGCAAACTGTTGTTCCCGTTCGAAGCGGTGAGCCTGAATGCCGTCGACTTGCGGATTATTAAAATTCATGCTTCCAATATCCGCCAATTTTTGCAGGATAACCAGTTTACGGGAAGCAGCGACCTCACAAAAGTAGGCAGGCTGATTTATTCAGGAAAAGTGGAATTGAAACCCGATAAGCCCGAAAAACTTCACCAGTGGGAAACCTACAAGGTAAACCTCGAAGATTATGTTGCCATCGAACAGGGTGCAATTTACAGAATCGAATTGCGTTTCAGCCCGCAATATTCGCTCTACAATTGCAGCGGCGAAGAAGGAGACCTGAATTTTCGGGGCTGGCAAAGCAACGACACCGACTGGGATGGCCCCGGATGGTACAGTAGCTATTCCTATCCCAGTGGCTACGACTGGTATGAACGCAACAATCCCTGCCATGTATCCTTTTATAATTACAGTCGTTTTGTTTCGCGCAACATCTATGCGTCCAACTTGGGAATCATCGCCAAAGAGGGCAAAGGGTACAAATTCTCATTCGTTGTGAGCAACATTTCCACCACCATTCCCGAAAGTCGGGCGGAAGTAGCCCTGTTCGACTATCAGCATCAACCCATGGGCAAAACTTTTACCGACGCGAACGGAATAGCGCACATTCAACTTGAGCGCAAACCCTATATTGCTGTGGTAACCAAAGGAAACCAAATCGGGTACCTGCGCCTCGACGACGGCTCTTCGCTGTCGCTGAGCAATTTCAACATTTTGGGCGAAACCGTGCAGGAAGGCGTCAAAGGATTTTTATATGGCGAGAGAGGCGTCTGGCGTCCGGGCGACAAGCTGCTCCTTACCTTCATCCTCGATGACCCCACTGATCGTTTTCCCGCCAATACGCCGGTAATATTCAAATTGATAAATGCACGCGGTCAGGAAGTAAACCGTCAGGTAGCCACATCCTCCGAAAACGGATTCTACCATTTCCCTGTTTCCACACATCCCGATGATCCCACCGGAAACTGGACTGCCGAAGTGCAGGTGGGCGGAGCAACTTTCAGCAACCGCATAAAAATTGAAACTGTAAAACCCAACCGCCTGAAAATAGATTTAAAACTGCCCGAAATCATAAAACACAGCGAACGCCAAACCGCTACGCTTACTTCGGGATGGCTCCACGGCGCGCCTTCGCCTTATCTCGAAACGCAGGTAGAGGTGGAACTGTTCTCCATGAAAACCGTTTTCAAGGGCTACGAAAAATTCACTTTCGATAATCCTACCGTTGCATATTATCCTTCAAAAATTACCATCTTCGATTCCAGACTGGATGAAAAAAGCCGGGCAGATATTCCCCTCGACTTCGAAATCGAAGAAAACGTTGACGGAAAAATGAGAGCATGGTTCACAACGCGCGTTTACGAAACAGGCGGCGAATTTAGCATAAACATGCAAAGCGCCGAATATGCGCCCTTCAACAAATTCATCGGGATGAAAATGCAAGAAATAGAAAGTTCATGGTATAAAACCGATACCAATTATGAGGTGGAACTGGTTTCGCTCAATCCTGAAGGCGCTCCAACGCCGATGAACAACATAGAAGTCAGCCTTTATAAAGTGGGCTGGCGTTGGTGGTGGGAATCGGGCGACGACCAACTGGCTCAATATGTTTCGGGCAGCCACTACAGTCCTGTGAAAACTTGGCATGTTTCGGGCGATTCGAAACAAAAAATAACATTGAACGTAACCTACAACAGTTGGGACGACACAGGGCGTTACTTCCTCTATGCCCGCGACACAAATACAGGCAACGCCGCCGGATTGACATTCTTCATGTCGCGATGGGGCGGCTGGCAAAGCGATATGTTCCCCGACGGCGCAACCTTGCTGGCGCTCACCACCGACAAGGAGAAATACAGCATCGGCGATAAAATAAAGGTTAAGATTCCATCGTCGAAAAACGGCCGCGCATTGGTGAGTCTCGAAGACGGCAAGGAAGTGAAAGAGATATACTGGGTCGAAACTTCTGAGAATGAAACCGTTTTCGATGTTCAGGTTAAAGAAGGAATGGCGCCAACTCTCTACATCCATGTTTCGCTGATTCAGCCATACGGAACCACGGAAAACGATGCACCCATACGTATGTACGGTGTGGTCGGCGTTGATGTGGAAGACTCGAAAACCATTCTGAAACCTGAAATATCGATGTCCGACGAGTTGGAACCCAACAAGGAATTTTCCGTCAAAATAAAGGAAAAAGACGGACGCCCAATGACCTATACCATTGCCATTGTTGATGAAGGCCTGCTGGATTTGACCAATTTCAAAACACCCGATCCACACAAAAGTTTTTATGTTCGTGAGGCGCTGGGTGTAAAAACATACGACTTATACAACTTTGTTGCAGGAGCTTACGGCGCCCGCATGGAAAAAGCCTTTGCCGTGGGCGGCGACGGCGACATGGCCAATCAGGGTAAGAAACAAGCCAACCGCTTCGAGCCGGTGGTGATGTATGCAGGGCCTTTCACGCTTCAGAAAGGCAGCCAGACACACTCCTTCAAAATGCCCAATTATGTAGGTTCGGTGCGTGCAATGGTAATTGCCGGAAATCAGGGCGCATACGGCAACACGTCGAAAGATGTGAAAGTGCGCATGCCGGTGATGGTGCTGGCAACGCTGCCCCGCATGGCTTCGCCCAACGAAGAAATGGATTTGCCGGTTACGGTTTTCGCCATGCAGGACAAAGTGAAGAATGTATCGGTAGAAGTGGAAACCAACGATTTGTTCTCCGTGGCAGGCGGAAAATCCCAAAACATCAGCTTCAATGAAATCGGCGATAAAGTAATCTATTTCAAGCTGAAAACGTCGGCGAAAACCGGCATCGGTACGGTGAAGATTACCGCCAAAAGCGGAAAAGAAACAGCAACTTACAACATCGAAATAGATGTGCGGAATCCCAATCTGTCGGTTACCGTGGAGAAAAGCAAGTTCATAGCTGCCGGCCAACCGTGGGAGGCGGAACTCTCCGTTCCCGGATTCGACGAAACCAGTGAGGCTTATGTTGAATTGAGTACATTTCCGGGATTGAATCTCGAAAAGAATCTGCAATACCTGATTCAATATCCGCACGGCTGTGTCGAACAAACTACTTCGGGTGCATTTGCTCAACTATTTCTCGACAAGCTGATTAAACTCACGCCAAAAGAAAAAACGCGGACGGAGGAAAATGTCAGGGCCGGCCTCCAGCGGTTAAACACCATGCAAATTTCCAACGGCGGATTGTCATACTGGCCGGGGCAAAACTACGCCAACAACTGGGGAACATGCTACGGCGGACATTTTATGATGCTTGCCGAACAGAAAGGCTACACGTTGCCCTCCGGACTTAAACGGAAATGGGTTTCTTATCAAAAATCGGCAGCCCGCGCTTGGAAAATGCCCGCGGGAAATTCTGAAAGCTATGTCAGTAGCGACGAAACATTAACGCAGGCTTACCGCCTTTACACATTGGCGCTTGCCGGCGAACCTGAACAGGGATTGATGAACAAACTGCGCGAGGAAGTGGGCAATTATCCGCAGGCTAAATGGAGGTTGGCGGCGGCCTATGCCCTGACGGGACAATTGGCGGCGGCGCAGCAACTCATAGGAACTACCATTCCTGAATCGCAGAAATATGATTATTATGGCGAAACATTTGGAAGTTCGCTGCGCGACAGAGCCATGATACTCGAAACGCTGATTCTATTGAAAGAGAATGAAAAAGCATTTCCGCTGCTGAGAGAAATGGCCACCGAGGTCAACAAAATGGAGTGGCTCAGCACACAAACAGCAGCTTGGATTTTCTATGCCATGTCGCGCTTTTTCGAAAACAGCACAGGATCGGGAAATATCGACGTCACCGTTTCAGGAAGTATTGAAAAAGAGCGCTTTCGTTCCGATATGCCCATATTGAAAGTTCCGGTGAAAATCGATAAAAATGGCAATACAAAAGCCACTGTCGAAAATAACGGGAGCATTGAACTGTTCACGCGTTTGGTGGCGCGGGGCATTCCTTTTGAAGACAATCTGGAACCCGAAAGCAAAAACCTGAAAATATCGGTGTATTATTCCGATGATATTGGAGGCCAAAATGAAATCAATCCGGCATCGCTGAAACAGAGTACCGATCTTTATATGTTTGTTCAGGTTGTCAATACCGGACACAGAACTTATCAGAATTTGGCATTATCGACGGTTTTCCCGTCGGGATGGGAAATTCTGAACCGCCGTTTGGGAGATATTCCGGAGAATGAAGCAAAAATGTTCGAATATCAGGATATCCGCGACGACAGGGTTTACACTTATTTCTCGCTGTCGGCAGGCAAAAGCCGCACATTCAGAATAGACCTGAATGCCTCCTACAAAGGACATTTCTATATGCCGCCGGTTATCTGCGAAGATATGTACGACAACAGCATCTATGCACGCACAAAAAGTATGTGGGTCGATGTGATTGATGCTGAATAAGATAATAATGAGCGTGTGTCCGTCGCGATGATTTATCGTTACGGATATACGCCCTGTCATCGTTTTTTTTAGATTTGCAATTGTGTTTCGAAACGTTTATTTTTCATGGTTTCTCTGTTGGAAATATTTTTTTATAAAAAACTAAATACATACAGAAATGGGATTATTTAAAGAGTTTAAAGAATTTGCCATGCGCGGCAATGTTGTGGATCTGGCCGTAGGTGTGGTAATAGGAGGGGCTTTTGGACAAATTGTCTCTTCATTTGTAAGCGACGTCATCATGCCACCGGTGGGATTGCTACTGGGAGGCGTCGATTTCAGTGAATTGAAAGTTATTATGAAAGAAGCCGTAGGCGAAGCATCGGCAGTGACGCTCAACTACGGTGCATTCATCAGCACAATTGTTGACTTTCTAATTATTGCGCTCGCCATTTTCCTGATTGTCAAACTTATTAACTCGGCAAGGAGAAAAGAGGAAGCTGCTTCTGTCGCGCCGCCGGAACCCACAATGGAAGAGAAACTGCTCTCCGAAATCCGCGATTTGCTGGCTAAAAAATAGTTTTCGGAATGCTCCGAAGAAATGTCAGTCGATTATATAATCATCTTCGGAAACTACAAAAGCCCGCCGTGTCGAAAAAGCGCCGAAATAACCGGTAACTTTTACTTTGTTGTCGTCATTCAAATACATGATATTGGTTTCCACATTGGCCGGCGGCCCACTGAAAATGGGATTTGGACCGTTCAGTTCGGTTTTCACATTCGACACGTAGGTAATCAGTTTTGTCGATAACGTATTGATAGCCAGAAATACCGTATCGCCTTTGTATATGTTGGACCCGGTATAAAGCGGGAAGTTCGGATTTTCAAATTCATAACCTTCGAACAGCCAGTCCGGAATATTCATGAAACTGTCGAAGAGCCCCAAAGTCCCGCCGTCTTTCAGCAAGTACATGAATATTGACAGGTTATTTTCCTGATCTTGCGGTAAACGCCCTGAGATAAAGATATTGGGCAATCCCAATGTTATTATATTGGATGCAACAAAAACCGTATCGAAAATGCCCGGTTTTGGCATAAAATCTTCGGCCCGGAAACGATAGGTTTCACCCTCTTCGGGCGCAAGTTCCACATT
>WRIQ01000083.1 GCA_009782655.1 Prolixibacteraceae bacterium | reverse complement strand
ATCGGCCGCCATCGGCCTGCCCATGGGATTTGTATATCTGGTGCTTCCGCTTTGTGGATTACTTATCGCATTTTACGATTTGGATCGCCTTGTCAAACTGAATAAAGAAAACCGTTAAAAAAGTGAGATTATGAATTATTTGGAAGTAATTGTACTGACAGTTAGTTTTGTAACGTTGTTGGCTATCGGTGTGCCCATCGCTTTCAGCATTGGCATTTCGGGTATCATAACCATGTTGATAAGCATCGATTTTATTCCTGCGATAACCACTTTTGCACAGCGAATGGCCTCAGGTCTCGACAGTTTTGCGCTGCTGGCAATACCCTTTTTCATATTGGCGGGAAATATTATGAACAGTGGAGGAATAGCCGTCAGGCTAATCAATTTTGCGCGTGTCTTAGTGGGAAATATCCCCGGCGGGCTGGCGATGGTGAATGTGGTTGCCAACATGCTTTTTGGCGCTATTTCGGGATCAGCGGCGGCCTCGGCGTCGGCCATCGGCAGCATCATGGGCCCCGAAATGAAAAAAGAAGGCTATCCAGTTAATTTCAGCACAGCGGTGAATGTTTCTTCGGCTACAACAGGGCTGTCGATTCCACCCAGCAACGTGCTCATTGTATATTCACTGGCCAGTGGCGGCGTTTCCATAACGGCGTTGTTTCTTGCAGGTTATCTTCCCGGCATTCTGACAGGCATAGCTATCATGCTCACAGCCATGTTTATGATCGTGTTAAAGAATAGTGGTATTAAAATATTTTTCCGCTCGCTGCTTTTTGTGGCAGCTATTGTCGCCGCTTTATTGCTTGTTTTCAGAGGAATAACTTTTGCGCGGTCTAATTTTTCGTCAGTCGTGAACTGGATATTGATTGGGGTTACCGTAGCGGCTTTTCTTGTTTGGGGCATCTTCAAAACAAAAAATAACAGGGAGAAGGCTAAAGGCGGAATCAGGAAATTTTTGGACGCCATTCCCAGCCTGCTCATGCTTCTTATTGTAATCGGCGGAATTGTTGCCGGGCTGTTTACCGCTACGGAAGCTTCGGCCATCGCTGTTTTGTACTCTCTGATTTTGGCGTTTATTTATAAAGAGTTGAAGGTGAAAGACCTTCCAAAAGTTCTACTTAAATCGGTGAAAACCACAGCAATCGTGCTTTTGTTGGTGGCCACCAGTATGGCGCTTTCGTGGATTATGGCTTACCAAAACATTCCGCAAAATGTGAGCGAAGGATTACTCTCCTTGTCCGAAAATGCTATTGTTATACTGCTTATTATAAATGTATTACTTTTGTTTGTTGGTACTTTTATGGACATGACGCCGGCTGTTCTGATATTCACGCCAATATTCCTGCCCATAGTGACGGCGTTGGGAGTCGATCCCATTCATTTCGGAATCATCATGGTTTTGAACCTGAGCGTAGGGTTGTGTACGCCGCCGGTAGGCTCTGTACTTTTTATCGGCTGCAGCGTGTCGGGCATCAGAATCGAAAAAGTCATCAGACCATTAATTCCCATGTTTATAGCCATGTTTGTAGTGCTGATGCTGGTAACCTATATTCCCAAAATCGCCCTTTGGCTGCCAACAGTTTTTGGCTTTTAGATGGTTGACGGAGGGTGAACTATGCGAACTTTTATTATAGAAATTTAAGTAAAAATTCAATGTCAGTTTCAGGTCTTTCAACGGCCGATATTCAGTCGGGCGAAAGAATAATACCCGTGGGATATTGTCTTTTTATCCTCTGATGTATAATTATTTATAAAAAAAGTGCCGAAAATCCCGAAAGCATTTCCTAAAGTCAAACGGAACGTGCATATTTGCAGTAAATAGACCTGAGCATTATTTGCACCCGAAAAGTTTATGCTGAAATTGCTTTTATATCCTTTTGCGCTATTATACGGCTTATTTACGGAAATAAGAAACCGTTTATATGATGTCAAGACGCTTAAATCCTGCGAATTTGATTTTCCGGTGATATCCATCGGCAACATCACGGTGGGCGGCACAGGGAAAACTCCTCACACCGAATACCTGCTGCGCCTGCTGTCCGGGAATATACAGATTGCGGCTTTGAGCCGGGGCTATAAACGCAAAACCAAAGATTTCCGTTTGGTGGAAACCAGTTCAACGGTGAATGAAGTGGGCGACGAACCATTGCAAATCAAACATAAATTTCCGATGGCTACCGTTGCCGTTAGCCGCAACCGCGTGAAAGGGATCAGGCGGCTTATGCAGGAGAAGCCTTCGCCCGATATGGTCATTCTCGACGACGCCTTTCAGCATCGGCGGGTTTTGCCCGGCCTCAACATACTGCTTGTCGATTACAACAAACCGCTTGCAGAAGATCATTTGCTGCCGGTGGGACGGTTGCGAGAAAACGTTGTACAGTCGAAACGCGCCAATATCATTATTTTTACAAAATGTCCCGCCGAACTGACGCCCATTCAAAAGAGAATATTGGCAAAAGACATGTACAGGTTTCCCTATCAGGATATCTTTTTTTCGACCATGGTTTATGATGAGATTTTTCCTGCTTTCCCGGAAGCTTTGCCTGTTAGCGAATTAGGCAGGTTGCGGGATATGTCTGCGCTTGGGCTCGCCGGCATCGCATCGCCCCAATATTTTCTCGACTATCTGTCGGGCAAATTCCGAAAAGTGTATCCTTTGACTTTTCCCGATCATTATGCGTATACCGAAAAAACGATTTCGAAAATTTTACATCTTTTCGAAGAAATGCGGCATTCGCGTAAAATAATTGTGGTAACTGAAAAAGATTTGGTAAAATTGTGGGAAATGCGGCTTCCGTTCGAACTTAGGTCGGTATTGTACTATTTGCCGATGAAAGTGAAATTCCTTGCAAAGGAAGGGCAATCGTTTGATGAAAAAATTTTAGAATATGTTGGAGAAGATAAAAGCTACCGCGGAGTACATCAGGGAGAATACGAATTTCAAAACTGATACGGGTATTATTCTGGGCACCGGTTTGGGCGGCCTTGTGAAAGAGATTGAACAAGAGATAGTGCTGGAATACAGCCAGATTCCCAATTTTCCGGTTTCCACCGTCGAAGGACATTCGGGTAGGCTGATTTTCGGCAGGCTGGGCGGACGCAATGTTATGGCTATGCAGGGACGTTTTCACTACTATGAAGGCTATTCCATGCAGGAGGTGACATTTCCGGTGCGCGTGATGCAGATGCTGGGTTTCAAATACCTTTTTGTGTCCAATGCCGTCGGCGGGCTGAACCCCGATTTCGAAGTGGGCGATATAATGATAATCACCGACCATATCAATTTTTTCCCCGAGAATCCGTTGCGCGGCAAAAATTACAACGAATTGGGGCCGCGTTTCCCGGATATGAGCGAAGTTTACGATCTCAAACTCATCGGGCAGGCCCGGAAAATCTCCGACGAAGAGGGCTTCAACCTGCGCGAAGGCGTTTATGTGGGCGTTGCAGGGCCCACCTTCGAAACACCGGCGGAATATGTCATGTTTCGGCGCATGGGCGGCGATGTGGTGGGAATGAGTACCGTTCCCGAAGTGATTGTGGCGCGCCATGCGGGAATAACCGTTTTCGGCATATCCATCATTTCCGATAGCGGCGTTCCCGGGAAAATTGTGGAAATCAGCCACGGCGAAGTTCAACGAATTGCCGCACAAGCCGAACCGAAAATGACAACCGTAATCAAAAAAATGACTGAATTGCTGTAATTTAGCGAATTAATATTCTGATAAATCCGGATGGAGATTATAACCATTTCGCTGGCGCCGGTCGCTATCATAGCTTTTTATATTTGGTCGTGCGATAAATACGAACGTGAGCCGGTTAAGCTCATCCTGACGGCTATGTTGCTGGGCGCGGCCATCGCTGTTCCCGTTGTTTTTGTTGAGCATATTATCAGTCAGTCAGGCTCGTTTTTCACGGGCGCAGCGGCCTCTTTTTGGAACGCCTTTGTGGTGGCGGCCTTCACCGAGGAGTCTTTCAAGTTTTTGGTACTCTGGCTGCTGATATTGAAAAGCCCCGAATTTAACGACAAATACGACGGCATTGTTTACGCCACATTTGTGTCGCTGGGTTTTGCCGGCGTCGAGAATATATTGTATGTTGCAGACAGCGGATATGTTACCGGCCTTATGCGTGCATTCACGGCCGTTCCGGCGCACGCCATTTTCGGAATAACCATGGGTTTTTATTTCGGGATGGCGAAATTCTATCCCTATGAACGTCGCAGCCTGAAAGCAAAATCGCTGCTGATTCCCATTCTTCTGCACGGCATCTACGATTTTATTTTGATGACCGAAACAGAATGGCTGTGGATTGTGTTCATCGGTTTTGTGATTTTCTTATATACCAGTGGATTCAAAAGGATAAAAACGCTATCGCGGCATTCATATTTCCGCACCGATTTCGACTTGTTGAATGAGAAATTTAACAGGGGAGATTAGGAGACGCATACAGTAAAATGAAGCAGAGAGCTGAAAAAGGCTGGAAAGCCGCAATGTTATAAAAGCTGAAGAAGCTGAAAATACCAGATGGGTTTGAAAGATTGCCTGTTTATGGCGAATCCGGTTTATTCGGCTCATCGAGTATCAAATCAAGGTTCGTGTAATTTTGAAATTATTATGGAAAAATATCTTCCCGATTTCTCGGATGTTGTGCAGGCGCACGAAATTGTAAAAACGTTTGCACATCGCACACCGGTATTCACCTCGCAGAGTATCGATAAAATCACAAAATCGAATCTCTTTTTCAAGTGCGAAAATTTTCAGAAAGTGGGAGCTTTCAAATTTCGCGGAGCGAGCAACGCTGTTTTTTCACTGCCTGCAGATGAGGCGGCGCGGGGAGTAGCTACGCATTCATCGGGCAACCATGCTGCGGCGCTGGCGCTGGCGGCGCGTTTACGGGGGATCTCCGCATATATCGTTATGCCGCGAACGTCGCCTGAGATCAAACAAAAAGCGGTTGCCGGATATGGGGGAATCATCACGCTGTGCGAACCTACCTTACAGGCTCGTGAGGAGACGTTGGCGCAGGTGGTTTCTGCAACGGGAGCTGTTGAAGTTCATCCGTACAATAATTTTCATGTTATCGCAGGACAGGGTACCGCTGCCAAAGAGTTGATAGAAGACGAGGGCAAGTTCGATATGATAATCGCTCCTGTGGGCGGTGGCGGATTGTTGAGCGGCACGGCCATCTCTGTTAAGCATTTTTTGCCGCACTGCAAAATAATTGCCGCCGAGCCGGCAGGCGCCGACGACGCGTACCGCTCGTTCCACACCCAAAAGCTAATCCCCTCGAAGAATCCTCAAACCATTGCCGATGGGCTACTCACCTCGCTGGGCGACAGAAATTTCAAAATAATACTCGGCAAAGTCGACGATATTGTAACCGTGTCGGAGCAGGGAATTGTTGACGCCATGCGCATGGTATGGGAACGCATGAAAATAATCGTAGAACCTTCGTCGGCAGTGCCGCTGGCCGCCATCATCGAGAAAAAGATAAACACCGTCGGCAAAAAAATCGGTATCATCATTTCCGGCGGAAACGTTGACTTGAATAATTTCAAAATTTTTAATCCCTGACTTCAAAACCGGTTTGTGTGGATTTGTGTAGTATGGCAATCAAAGTAAATTTTGAAATTCCGTTTTGTGTACTACAAATTTCCGAAATGTATTTGGTTTCGGTTTATATTTCAATCGGCGGAAATGGCCTCCACTTTAGGGTTCATATTGTCTCGTCCTTGTTCTTTGGTCTCTCAGTAGTGATTTCGAGCTATCGCAACAGGCTAAAATAT
>WRIQ01000082.1 GCA_009782655.1 Prolixibacteraceae bacterium | reverse complement strand
AAAATATCTCGTTAGACCTTGGCAGAGAAAGGCCGCTGGATTAACCCTTTTTTCGTACCGATTATTTTGTCTTCGCGCCCCGAAACTGGCAGGTTCATTTTATTAAGCCTGAAAAAGGCTGGCTTTCAGTCCGAAACATTAAATTTTCAAGTAAAATCAGAATAATCATGAAAAAAATCCTCAACTACCTATTCCTGATATTTTTGTTGTCGGCGACCTCGCTTTCCGGCTTTTCGCAGGAGGGAAATTTCCATACTTTCCATGTCAAAATAGATCATTCGGGAGCTGCCATTCCCAATATGGCCGATAACATGAATGCATGGAATTATGTGCAGGACTGGCACGGGGCGATGGAGAAAGAACCCGAAGATTATTTCAGTAGGGAACTGCCATTTGTCAGGTTTGTGCAACTGATGACGGCTGCTGGAGGCAACGAACAGCGCGACCTCTTCAAAAATCCTCTGGACAGAACCGTGATGGACGATTATGATTTTTCTCCCCTGCTTCGCGCCTGCCGCAATATTTTGCGACAAGGCTTAATTCCTCATCTCAAGCTGGGCAATGTCCCTTTAAAATACTCCAAAGAACCGCAGATTAGCGCCGATTTTGGCGTCAACAAATGTCCTCCCGACGATTACGGGCTGTGGCACTCCTACATTCGGGCGATGATGCAGTCGCTGGCAGATGAGTTTGGGTTGCAGAATGTGCGAAACTGGCGCTTCGGTGTTGTCACCGAATACGAGAACAAAGACTGGTTTTCTGTCGGCGACGATCCGGAAAAGACGCGCGACGCCTACCTGACGCTCTACGATTATACCGTAGATGCGCTGGAGCAGGTGTTGGGGACACAAATCTGTGTGGGCGCACACAGTATGACTGTCGCCAAAGGATTGTGGGACGAAAGGCAACTGATTGAGCATTGCGCGCGCGGCAAAAACCGCTGTACGGGAAAGACTGGCACGCGGCTTTGTTTTCTGGCTGCTTCGTATTACGATATTCAGCCCGGAAAGCATAGCAGCGGTCTTTCTTTGGAAGAGACCATCGATGTTCTGCGAAAGGCAGCAGAGAGCGAGGGTTTTCTAAACCTCTTCTATGGCATCGACGAAGGCCGGATTTTGTCGGGGCTCGATGGTAAACCCATTGGGCCGCGGGCGACCGGTTACACTTGGCAGGCAGCTTACGACGCCCGTTTATATCACAAAATGATGGATTCCGGTATCGACTATTTCAGCCACTGGGCTTATACCTCCGAAAGCGTTTGTTCGGGTGCGCCCTCCGTATCGGCGCAGACCGCCGCCCTTTTCTACAAACTGGCGGGAACCATCCGTCAGCCCATAACGTACAAAACCGGAGGAAATATTGAAGGGGAAGAAACGGGCGCCATTTGTGGAATCGACGCGAAGCAGGCTAAATTGTATCTTTTGTTTTATGCCTATTCCGATTCGGTGCATCTTTCGGGAACCCGAAAAATATCGTGTACGATTGAAGGATTGGATAATAAAAAGCTGAAAACCAATTCTGTACGAACACTGATAAGCGACGATTCGAATTTTTTTGACGAATGGCTGAAAGACAGGGAACAATGGGGAATCACGGCCGACGATTTCGGTTGGTCGTCCGATAGTTTCGTTATCAAGCCGCCAACCTTGAGCAATTCAAAATTTTTGAAAGCCTTTAACGATAAAATTCCGTTTTATCAATCGTGCGCCAAACTCAAACCCGAACAGGTAACTTTAGATTTTGGGAACGGCGTTCCGCATATACAAACCGAGATTCCTCTTCATGGCGTCCTGCTTTGGGAAATCGATTTACAATAAATCATAAAAAAGTCGCAAACCAACATGAAAAGGAAGAACTTCGGAACGAGGCAGTTGCAGCATTCTTTCGGCGTTCGCGATGAACTGGAAAAAGAGTCGTCGAAAAATTTTCCAAAACCCTGCGAATATGACTGCCGGGCTCTTTAAAATGTTTCGGAAAATATCTCCTTTTTCCGGTATACCATTCCCTGAAAGATGGCAATCAAATCGCCGGTTTTGTTGGTGATATTCACCGTGTAGGTGGCTATTTTGTGGTTCAGCGAGGTTTTCATGGCGGGGATAAACAAGTCCCTTTGCTGACAATTTTAATATATGCAATGCTGTTGTTGATGACTATCGCCATATTTTCGTGCGAATTGGAAGCCACGGCAAAAGCGAAATCAATAGCACCTCCCTGTACAATATTCACCGCTTTCAGGTGGTTGTCGGTAATTTCAAGTTTTGCTTTGGTTGTGCCCACGCCCATTTCGAGCAGCACAATACCAACTTTGGCAGCAAAACGATTGTTTTCGAAAAATTTTTTGAAATCCATTCCCTGCCGGTTTTTCATTTATCGTGTGAGAGTCAAGAAAAAAACCGGAACGACAATCGCCCCGGTTTATATGTTTCCAAGTTTTTAATTCAAACTTATAATTAAGCGGGCATATTGGGCAGCGACCAAGGCTGACGGTATGTGTGCCTGATAAGTTCTTTTGCAAATTCCTGCGCCGATACTGGCTCTGTCCATGTTTTATCAAATGTCGGATGTCCATCTTTGATTTCGAAACCATCTTTGACAACGGTGCTGATTTTTTCACTGGCGCCGATATTGGTAAACTGCATGTTCTGTCCATCCCAAAGCAATTCTTTATTAAGCGATTGCAGGCGAACGGCCAAAACGCCCATTACTACCATTTCGTTGAACGGCCCAGCTTCGCTGAAATCGGAAGCTGTTTTCACACGCGATGCGGGGCTTTCCTTACAAGCGCGAACCCAATCTTGCTGGTGATGGCTATTCGGCACGCGACGACGGAATTTCGGAGCTTCGGGTTTGCGTCCCGAGAGCAGCCATGGTCTTACACCGTAGCAACCGCAAATCAGTTTGTCTTTCGTTCCGTGGAAAATCACGCCGCCGCCTTCGTCGTTCATGCTTTTTCCTGCAGGCCAGCCTTCGGGTTTCATGGGTTGGATGCCACCATCGTACCAAGTAACTTCCACGCCCGGAAGTGTTGCGCCATTTTTCATGCCTTTCCAAAGTTTTTTCGGCGTACGGCTGGGGAATGTTATTTTCACCATCTGGCCGGAGGGAGCGCAATCGTTGAGCAACAATGTAGAGCTGCCCTGCGCTTTGGTAGGATAGCCCAATTCAAGGCCCAAGAAAACGGGATGCAGAATATGGCATGCCATATCGCCAAGGGCTCCGGTTCCGAAATCCCACCATCCGCGCCAGTTCCATGGCGTATAAATCGGGTGATACGGGCGCATGGGCGCAGTCCCGATAAATAAATCCCAATCCAACGTGTCGGGTACCCACTGTCCGGGTTCCGGCCTGTTGAGGCCCTGCGGCCAAATGGGACGGTCGGTAAAAGCTTCCACCTTGGTAACTTCGCCGATTTCGCCGTTGGCCAACCATTCGCAAACCAGATTAACACCTTCGCCCGACGAACCCTGATTACCCATTTGAGTGGCAACCTGATTTTTTTCGGCCAACTTGGTGAGCAGTCGCGATTCGTAAACTGTGTGCGTCAATGGTTTTTCACAGTAAACGTGTTTCCCCATCGAAAGGGCGTGAGCGGCAACGATGGCATGGGTATGGTCGGCGGTAGCCACCATTACGGCGTCCATGCTGTTGCCCAGCTCATCATACATTTTACGCCAGTCTTTGTACATTTTGGCATTCGGGAAACGGTCGAATACGCCTTTGCTATATCCCCAGTCCACGTCGCAAAGCCCGATTATATTTTCGGAAGTAAGACCTTCCAAAACGCTTGAACCGCGGCCGCCAATACCAACGCCAACAATGTTTAACTTATCGCTGGGCGCTTTGTGTCCCAATCCGGCAATTACACTGCTCGGAAGAATGGTAATTCCTGCAGCAGCTGCGGCAGCCGTGCCTAAAAATGCTCTGCGGGATAACCCGCTTTTTCCAGTCTCGTTATTCATAATTAGATAATAAAATATTTAAGTATTATTAATTTGTGTTAGCTACAAGAGCGGTTAAATGTATAAAAATAATTGGTATTGATACAAACTTTAAGTATAAATTTTACTGAAACATTATTCTGCAACCTGATAATTTCCAATTTGTAAACTAAAAACGGATTGATGTTCTGTGTGTATATATAATGTAATCAGTATATTATGTGAATGACGAGGATTGTTTCCCTGAAAAGTGAATCAGGATTTTTTTGTACTTTTTACAACAAAAGGCGTAAAAAAACGAATGGATCGGATGACCCAATATTTCGAAAAAATTGGATTGTTTCGGGAAACTTTGCGTCAAAAAAACACATTTATCGAATTTTTGTCGAATTTGTTCGATAGGTTGTTGGGTGTGTCAATAATTTTTAAAAAGCAATGCTCTCTGTTCGAAAATCATACAGAAAGAATAATTATACTGATATATTTGGCGTCGAATATTTTAAACAGTTGCACATCCATATAACAGCAACAGAAACAAATACATATGAAAGCATTGGTATTTCCGGGACAGGGAGCGCAATATTCCGGCATGGGAAAAGATTTGTATGAAAATTCGCCTTATGCCCGCGACTTGTTCGAACAGGCCAACAAATTACTGGGATTCAACATTACCGACATCATGTTTGAAGGAACTCCCGACGACCTGAAAGAGACGAAGGTTACCCAGCCAGCTATTTTTATTCATTCGACCATATTACTGAAAACTTTGGATAATATTGAGTTTGACGCTGTTGCCGGCCACTCGCTGGGCGAATTTTCGGCATTGGTAGCAAACGGCGCTTTGACGTTCGAGGACGGGCTGGCGCTTGTGTTGAAACGTGCTTTGGCCATGCAAAAGGCCTGCGAGCTGGTTCCTTCGACCATGGCTGCCATCATTGGAGTGTCCGACGAGGTGGTTGAAGATATTTGCCGCAGTATTGACGAGGTGATTGTGCCTGCAAACTACAATTGTCCGGGGCAGTTGGTAATCTCCGGCTCAATCTCAGGTGTGGACGCCGCTTGCGAGAAACTTCGCGAAGCCGGCGCCAAACGGGCGCTGAAACTACCGGTCGGCGGTGCTTTCCATTCTCCGCTGATGGAACCCGCCCGCGCTGAATTGGCCGAAGCCATTGCCGCCACAAAGTTTTCGAAGCCGGTTTGTCCGGTTTATCAGAATGTGTGGGCTAAACCGGTCATCGATCCCGAGGAGATAAAAGAAAATCTGACAGCGCAACTGACCGCTCCGGTTCGCTGGACACAAATTGTAAACAACATGGTTGCCGATGGAATTAACGTTTTCCTCGAAATTAGTACCGGAAGCGTTTTGCAGGGCCTGATTTCCAAAATTGCTCCCGAAATCGAAACCGCAGGAATTGACAGGCAGAGTTGAAAGATTTCTTAGTCAGGCGAAAATGTGGAATCCGAAAAATCCGCCTGTCCTGTTGGCAGCAGGAAATTATAAAATTTGATTTTGAAATGCTGCCCACCGAGTGGCTTTTTATTTTTCAGGCGGCGATTATTGGTTTTTGTAATTATTTTTGTTTGTCGAGACGGGTGTGCGCGTCGGAGGAAAAATATGACATTTTATTTTCCAGTTAAAGGTTAAAACCCTGCAATTTCATTGCAGTTACTTTAGTTTCTATAAATTTCTAATATAATGTATTTGAATACCATTGCTTTAATTATTTATTTATAAAGAATTTCATTCTTTTAATTAACCCCTGTATTTTTAATACAGGGTCGTTTAGTATAATCAGGCATTTTCGATTTGATGAATTGAATAGAAACTATCTAATTTGGTAATTATCAATAATATAACAAAATTCATTTTATTTAATTT
>WRIQ01000081.1 GCA_009782655.1 Prolixibacteraceae bacterium | reverse complement strand
TTTGTGCTTCGGCTGGATCGACAGCATTCAAAAATCATACGATGAAAAGAGCAGGATTCAGCGTTACTCCGTTCGGAATCCCAAAAGCAGCTATTCGCAACTCAACAAAGAGCGTGTCAGATGGTTGCATAACCAAGGGATGATTCATCCTTCTGTTATTGATTCTGTGCGTTTTATACTGGAAGAAACCTATGTTTTTCCGGAAGATATTCTACAGGAATTGCAAAAAGATTCCGTCGTTTGGGAAAATTACAACCTGCAATCCGAGTCGTACCGCCGCATTCGCATTGCCTATATCGACCACTCGCGAATCAGTCCGGAACATTTCCAACAACGACTGCACCATTTTATAGAGAAAACTCGTGACAACAAGCTCATTAAAGGCTACGGAGGAACGGACAAATATTATGAGTTATAAACACGATAGTCGGCAAATGGTTCATTGATTTTGAACTTGAAATTTCGGGAAACCGAAAGCAAGCTTCTGTTTTCGTCCAACTTCCACTATATTTGTAAAAATTAAAAATTATGAATGCTGAAGAAATACGGGAATTTTGTCTTTCATTTCCGGGTGTAACCGAAAGCTTTCCTTTCGACGACACATCTTTGGTTTTCAAGGTAATGAATAAGATGTTTTGTCTTATGTCCTTGGGGGGCAATTTGAGTGTGAGCCTAAAAAACCGACCCGAGAAGGTCGTCGGCCTGCAAGAGCATTACCCGTTTGTTTTGCCCGCATATCATTTCAACAAAATACACTGGCTCAGGGTTGAAATCGATTATGCAACGCCGTCGAATCTGCTAAGGCTCTGGATTCGTGAATCTTATGAAATTGTGGTTGAAGGGCTTTCCAAAAAATTGAAAGAAGAACTTAAAAATATACAAGAAAATGATTGAATTTGCTTTGGAAGAGGATTTTATTGAGCTTGTGCGATTGTTGAAATTTCTGCACATCGCCGAAACCGGTGGCCATGCCAAAATCATGGTCGAAGAAGGAATGGTAAAACTGAACGATAAAACCGAATATCGCAAGCGAGCCAAGTTGCGAAAAGGCGACGTTGTCGAAGCACAAGAAACTAAAATTACCATAATCTGACTCCTCTCAACATTAACAATTATATTCCATTTTCCTGAATTTCCATTTTTATTTTTAATTTTGGAACAGTTTATGCCAAAAAATATTTCTGTTTTTTAACTAAAAAGAAAATTCTTTATCATTAAGTGTGTGTTTATGAGAAAGTTATTGTTTATCATGATGATGCTTATCGTTCTACCCGCAATGGCTCAAAAAGAGTTAACGGTAACCGTAAGCGAAAAGCACTCCTCGAAAGGGAAAGTGCCTGGTTTCGAAGTAGAAATCCCCCAAACGACAACCAAAGATGCAACAAACTTGCTTGAGAAAACATTGGTAAACAGCAAAGTTGTTATTAGTTTCAAAAAGAAGCCCAAGTTGGTGAAAGAAAAAGACGAATGGGTTATGCGCGGCGTGATTGTCGACCGCATTACGACAGACAGTTTGAACGTTTTCGCGCAGGTTGCGTCCTTTGCCGACCGTTCGCTGGTGACCCTTTTCTTCGAAACGCCCAAAGGATTTATCGGCGGCAAAGAGGATGAAGCAAAAATAATCGACGCCACCAAAGATTATGTGCGCGACTATGCGGTTATCGTATACCGCGATGCCGTTGAAAAAGAGCTGAAAAACGAAGAAAACAAACTAAAATCGTTTCAGAATGATTTGTCGAGGGCAGAGAAGCAGGAAAGCAGTATAAACAAACAAATTTCAGACCTGAAATCGAATATTGCCTCAGCAAAAGGATTGATCAAGGAAAATGAAACCCTGATCGAGCAAAATAAATCGGCAATAAAACTCGACGAATCGGCAACTGCAAAAAAGGAACTGGAAGCCAAAATTAGCGCCCAGAAAAAAGAGATTACCAAACAAAACAAGCAGGCAAGCCAATATGAGAAAAAGATTTCGCAACTTGAGAAAAAAATCATCGGAGGGCAAAGCGAACAAAAAACCATTAAAACTCACATCGAACGTCAGGAAGCAACTGTTACTGACGTAAGAACAAAATTGTCGGGAATCAGGTAACTTGCTAATTTTAGCAGGAATTATATTACATGCAAGCCACGCGAGACTTGCCGCCAAGCAGGAGTGAAACGCTAATATCAAGAGCTTTACTCCTGCTTGTGTTTTGTGTACAGAAAATTTGCCGGGATTTGCTGATATTTTGCGCCTGTTCGGATTTTCGGCTTTTCCCCACGCTATGCCATTCCACCCGACACTATCAAACGCCCGCTACCTCCACGCGGCTTTTCCCTTTCGATTGCCTGACGATTTTGATTTGCACAGGAATTCTTTCTGTCAGTTCCTGTACATGGCTGATGATTCCCACTTTCCGTCCTTGATTTTGCAGCCTTTCGAGCGCGTCGACAACTGTTTGCAGAGTCTGCGGATCCAGCGAGCCAAAGCCTTCGTCAATGAAAAGCGACTCCACTCTCATCCTGTTCGACGAGAGCGACGCCAGCCCCAGCGCCAGCGACAATGAAACTAAAAAGGACTCGCCGCCCGACAGCGAATGAACTGTTCGCACTTCGTCGCCCATATCATGATCGATGACCTGCAATGCCAAAGAGTCGGGAACCAACGCCAGTTGATAACGGCTCGAAAGCGTCTCGAGATGAACGTTGGCAAAACCGAGCAGAATTTCCAACGTGTACTCCTGTGCTATCTGTCTGAATTTCTTCCCGTCGGCAGAACCAACCAACTCATTCAACTTCTGCCATTTATCCATATTTTCAGTCAGTTTTTTTATCTTTTCATGCAGCGAACCGGCTTTTTCAATATTTTCCGCATTCCGCCTCAACACAAAGTCGATGTCGTTTTTGTGGGCTGTTCTCCGCTCAATTTCGCTGCTTATGGCGGCAACCTGTTGCAACAACTCTTCTTTTTCAGGAATCCCTGCAGCTTGCTTTTTGTGATTTTCCAACCGTTCTACACGCTCATCTACAGCCGTTTGTGTCTGCAAAACCGCGTTTTCCATTTCCTGCAAAGCTCTGCGCTCAGACGCAATCCAGCCCAACGAAAATTGCAACAGCTTTTCTAATTCCACAAGCTCTACACGGCTGCCCGAATGTTCATTGAACTCATCAATCCAGTTGTTCACCGCACGGCTTCTGTTGGTAAAATCAACAGTGGCTTCTTCCCTCTGTTTTTCCAACAGGCGGATGGCACCATCCATCACATCGAAGACCGATTGCCGTTCTAAAAGCTGAGTATTAAGTGACTCCAGCTCTTTGGCGAATTTCTTCACCGCCTCCGACAAACGGTTTTCCACCACATCGACAGGCTGTCCCTCAAAAATAGCATTGCGGTTATTCCGCAATTTATTCAATGCCTCCGACAAAGAACAAAACTGCGCAAATGTCTTGTCATACAATTGGTTGCTCTCGGCAAGGCGCTTTTTTATATTTTCCGTTTCGGCCTCAAGCCATTCCTGTTTTTTGGAATATTTATTCATCAACTCATTTTGTTCCATCCATTTAACAGAAAATTCATTGATCCTTTTGCAAAAAACGTCGTTGTTTTGCCTCCACTTTTCCTGCCAGTCGGGTTGGATAAAATATATCCCCAGATCTGCCAATATTTTATCCAACTCCGTTTCGGCCGTCTGAAGCTCTTCCGCCACATGCTGCATCTCCTGCCCAAGTAGCTGCCTGTCGCTGTTCTGCTTTGTCATCTCTTTTGAAATAATGTTCGATTTTTCAGCTATTTCTTCAAAAGCTGTTCGCTCGCGTTCATAGAGAGTCTGTGTTTCGCGGTATTGCTCCATCTGCTTTTGCAACGCGCCTACAAACCTGCGTAGTTGCTCCACCCTGTCGCTGATAAACTGAGTGCGGACACCATCCTCTACATTCAAAATATCCTCTTCGGGCGCCAGTCCGCTCCAGTTGTTTTCCAGTTCCAAAACTAATTTTCCGGATTCCGACAATTGTTTCTCCATACTCTCATTTTCAGAAGATAACGATTCTTTTTTCTGCTCGAGTTTCGACTGATTTTTGAGCAATGAATCGTATTCGACGGCGCTGTTTTTTTCCTGAAACTGAAGTTCTTCCATCACAGCATGAAGCCTTTGGCTGTCGTTTGCAAACGGATGGTGCGTGCCTCCGCAAACCGGACAAGGCTCACCCGAAACAAGATTTTCGCGCAACAACTCAACGCTTTCCGCGGTTCGCAATCGCGCTTTCTCAAGGGCTGTTTTGGTTTGCTCTTTCCTGACTTTTGCTTTTATAAGTTTCAGGGAGTTCTCCTCCAACGCCGCCGAAACCGATTCGCACTCACGCGCGGTTTGCTCCCTTTTTGCCAAAACAAGCTCCCAGTTTTGCCGGGCTGCAAATAATTTTTCCCAAGCCACCTGCAATTGAATCAACTTATTAATCGACCACGCCTGCTGCTTTTCTTCTTCGGTGATGTGATTGTACGGAATCGAATCCATCACCGTTTTTTTTGCCGAAATTTCGGTTTTCAGCTTTTGTAACTGCTTTTCGTATTTTAGCTGTTCCTCTTTCGTGCATTCAATCGCGTTATCCGCTTCTTCTACGGCGCTTCGTTTGCTTTTCATTTTTGCACTCAGTTCCGCTTTTCTATCGGTAAGTTTGGCGGCATCTTCCAGTCGCGAAATAATAAATAACCCATTTTCGGCAATGAATTTTCGGTTTTGGTTTTGCATTATCCAACTTTCAGTTTCTTCCAGTTGGCGCGAGATATTACGAAAATCGGCTTCTTTTGTTTTCAACATTTGTTCCTGTTGTTTCTTGCCTGCAAGCTCTGTATCCAACTGCTGCCGGGTTTCGTTGGTTTGCTTCTGCTGAAATGTTGAAAGTGCATCCAGTTTTCGCGCCTCTTCGAGCAACGGTTTGGCCAAGCCGTATTCTTCTTCCGAAATTTTGCGTTTTATTTCGACACACTGTTTTTGTTCCGCCAGTGCGGCAAGTTTTTCGCTGATTTCTTCCGAATCGTGCCGCTCTTTGATGATTTTAACATTGATTTCCTCTTTTCGTTGCGCAACTGCATCGCGCAAATGTACCAATTCGCGCACAGACTGAATATTTTCAACCCGCTTGAATTGCTCAAAACGCGAAACGGCATTTACTTTTTGCGAAACCGCGGCCGCCTGCGCCTGAAGAGCCTGATTCAGCTCCCCCGCCAACTTGTCGGATTGCTCATACCATTCCAGATTTTTCTGCCTTTCTTTTTCTTGTTCTTTTTGCGCGGCGATTTCTGTTTCGAGCGCTTTTTTCTCGATTAACAGTTCTTCAATTTTTCCATTATCAAATATTTCTATCCCACAGAGGAGACTGTTGGCCTCTTGGTATTTCTGAACCGCTTCTTTGGTTTTTCCATAAACCGTGCGCGAAATCTTTGAGTAGACCTCCGAGCCTGTCAATTTTTCAAGCAGGGCGGCTTTGTCGTCTTTCCCTGCTTTCAGGAATGCCGTGAAATCGCCCTGCGCCAGAAGGACGGAACGTGTGAACTGCTCGAAGGTAAGTCCCGTCAAACGGGAAATTTCATTCAGCGTCCCCAATTTTTTCTCAGGGAAAAGCGCATCGCTTGAGAGATTCCACAATTCGATGTTATAATCCTGAAGGCTTCCCGTTGCTTTGTTTCTGGCGCGGCGCACACTCCACACGGCGCGGTAACGTTGGCCGTCAAGCCCTTCGAAAATCACGGCGGCATAACCTTCCGCAACGCCTTTGCGCAATATGGAACGCGGATCGTTCTGGCTTAATTTCGAAGCACCGGCGCCTATCTCCACTCCTTTTTCGTATGCCC
>WRIQ01000080.1 GCA_009782655.1 Prolixibacteraceae bacterium | reverse complement strand
CGACAAAGGGAAATAATAACTATCTTTGCGGGTAATTAAAAACAAAATCTTATCTGGCTGTATATCAAAAATAACGTCAGATAACAGTTCGCAACATGTTGGTACCTGATAATTTTCAGAACTCATGAAAGTATTTTTTAAGAACGGAAGCTTGACGTGTCAACTGTTGGAATTACATATTGAAATTTACAGAGAATGTAATGCAACTTCAAGAAGTTGAGAATCTTTTATTTAAAGGAGGCAGAGTAACAATCGCCGCTTCGTCTGTGCAACTTGTGGAGCAGAGTTTTTTGTTTCTGCAAGAATTTGCGCGGGATAAAATCATTTATGGTATTAACACCGGTTTCGGGCCGATGGCACAATACAGGATCGACGACAAAAGTCTTAACAAACTACAATACAATATCATCCGCAGTCACAGTTGCGGGGCCAATGCGCCGTTGCCCGCCATTTATGTAAAAGCTGCCATTCTGACGCGTCTGCAAACTTTCCTAAAAGGAAAATCGGGCGTTCACCCCGATGTGATTCACATTCTGTCGCGCTTTTTCAACGAAGATATAATTCCTTATATTCCACAGCACGGAGGCGTGGGCGCCAGCGGCGATCTGGTTCAGCTTGCCCATTTGGCGTTAACGCTGATCGGTGAAGGGCAGGTTTTTTACCACGGTCAATTGCAAAACACTTCCGACGTATTGCAGCAACTGAATATGGAACCGCTGAAAATACACATCCGCGAAGGGCTTGCCATAACAAACGGCACTTCGGTAATGACCGGCATCGGGCTTGTCAACCTCATCCACGCCAAACGCCTGCTGAGTCAGGCGATCGCTGCTTCAGTGATGATGAACGAAGTAGCCGCCTCATACGATGATTTCATGGCGCCCGTCCTCAACAGCCAAAAAGACCACAAAGGACAACAAGCTGTTGCCGCAGCCATGTGCCAGCTTGCGCACGACAGCCTTCTCCTGCGTAAACGGCAGGATGTCCTTTATCACAAATGCGAACAAAAAATATTCGACCATAAAGTGCAGCCCTACTATTCGTTGCGCTGTGTGCCGCAGATTCTGGGGCCTGTTCTCGACGAAATGATAAATGTGGAACGAACGCTTATCGACGAGTTAAACTCAGCCGACGACAATCCGATTATCGACGAACAGACGCGTACGGTTTACCATGGCGGAAATTTCCATGGCGATTATGTATCGCTGGCCATGGACAAATTGAAAATTGTAACCACCAAACTCGCCATGCTTTGCGAAAGGCAGCTCAATTACCTGCTTCACGACAAGATAAACGAAATCCTGCCGCCTTTCCTCAACATGGGAACCCTGGGACTCGATTATGGTTTGCAGGCCGCACAGTTTACAGCCACGTCGACCACCGCCGAATGTCAGACCCTCTCCAATCCCATGTACGTACACAGCATTCCCAACAACAACGACAATCAGGATATTGTAAGCATGGGAACCAACTCGGCTCTCATAACGCGCCACGTCATCGACAACGCCTTTCAGGTGCTGGCCATTCATATCATCGCCCTTTCGCAAGCAACCGATTGCCTGAGCATACAGAACAAATTATCGTCGCATTCGCAAAAAATATATACCGACATTCGTAAAATCCTGCCGCCAATTGTCGATGACGAGCCGCGTTATAAAGAGATTGCCGAAGTCGAGAATTACCTGAAGAACAACGAATTATCGCTATTATGAAATATGCATTGGTAACAGGAGGAAGTCGCGGAATAGGACGCGCCATATGTTTAAAACTGGCGCAAATGGGATATTATGTCCTTGTGAATTTTCAATCCAACGAAAAAGAAGCCGCTAAAACCGTTGAGATGATGCGCGAAGCCGACTCCGACGGACAACCGCTCCGCTTCGACGTGGGCAATGCCGCGGAAACACTATCGGCACTGACCGCCTGGCAGGAACAAAACAGCGGCAGCTACATAGAAGTGCTGGTCAACAATGCGGGAATACGCAGAGACAACCTGATGTTCTGGATGTTACGCGAAGAATGGGATGACGTTTTAAACGCCAACCTCAACGGATTTTTTAATGTCACGCAGCCTTTATTGAAAAACATGCTGGCAAAACGTTTTGGCCGCATTATCAATATTGTATCTTTGTCGGGAATTAAAGGATTGCCCGGACAGGTAAACTATTCAGCCTCAAAAGGCGCCGTGATTGCCGCCACCAAAGCGTTGGCGCAGGAAACAGCCCGGAAAGGCGTAACCGTCAATGCTGTGGCCCCCGGTTTCATACGTACCGATATGGTTGACGGCCTGCCCGAAGATGAACTGAAGAAAAATATCCCGGCGGAGCGCTTTGGCGAACCCGAAGAAGTGGCCGCAGCCGTCGCTTTTCTCGCATCAAAAGAAGCATCCTACATTACAGGAGAAATAATATCGATCAATGGCGGATTATACACATAATAACGAATGAACAAAAGAGTAGTAATAACCGGAATGGGCATCTACGCCTGCATAGGCAAAAACCTGCAGGAAACACGCCAAGCGTTGTATGACGGGAAATCAGGGATTGGCGTTATTCCCAACCGCAAAGAGATGGGATACCGTTCGGTACTTTCGGGGATTATTGAAAAACCGGATTTGAAGAGCCTGCTCGACAGGAAAAAACGCAATTTCCTGCCCGAACAGGGTATGTATGCCTATATAGCCACCATCGAAGCCCTGAAAAATGCAGGAATGAACCAGAATTTTCTCGACAACAACGAAACCGGCATTCTTTATGGCAACGACAGCAGCGCCGAGCCGGTTGTTTCCGGCATCGACACGCTCCGAGAAAAGAAAAACACGGTTCTCGTAGGCTCCAACAACATTTTCCAGTCGATGAATTCGACGGTGAGTATGAACCTGTCGGTTATTTTCAACCTGCGGGGGATCAATTTCACCGTTTCGGGCGCCTGCGCCAGCGGCTCGCACGCCATAGGAATGGCTTACATACTTATAAAAAACGGATTTCAGGATTGCATAGTTTGCGGAGGCGCTCAGGAAGTGAATAACTATTCGGTGGGAAGTTTCGACGGGCTGAGCGCTTTTTCGGTGCGCGAAGAGAATCCCGCCACCGCCTCAAGGCCCTTCGACAAAAGCCGCGACGGGCTTGTTCCCAGCGGAGGCGCCGCCACCCTGATTGTGGAAAGCTACCAGTCGGCCGTCAAAAGAGGCGCTCCCATTCTGGCCGAAATTATTGGTTACGGATTCTCCTCCAACGGAGACCACATCTCGATTCCCAATGTCGACGGGCCGCGCAGGTCGCTACTCATGGCCATCAAAGACGCCGCAACAGGTATCGACAAAATTGACTATATTAATGCCCACGCAACATCGACGCCCATCGGCGACATGAACGAAGCAAAAGCAATCAGCGAAGTTTTTGCTTCCGAAAAACCGGTGGTAACCTCAACAAAGTCGATGACAGGACACGAAATGTGGATGGCCGGCGCCAGCGAAATTGTCTATTCGATTCTGATGATGAAAAACAATTTCATAGCGCCCAACCTCAACTACGAAGAAGGCGACGAATTCACATCCAAGCTGAACATTCCCAAAACACGCATTGACAGGGAATTTGACATATTCCTTTCCAACTCTTTTGGCTTTGGAGGCACCAATTCTACGTTGATAATTAAAAACTTTAAACCTTAATTTTATTGATCAATTTTATGAATAAGAGTGATTTGATGCAGAAAGCGGCAGCAATTTTGGCCGAAGAGTTTGAAGTAGATTTGTCAGCAATAACCCCCGATGCAATACTGATAGAAACATTTCAATTGGACAGCCTCGATTTGGTGGACATCGTGGTGCTCGTTGAGCAAAATTTCGGAATTACGTTGACAACCCAAGACTTCAAAGGTGTAGTTACCGTCCAAGATTTCATCAATATGATTAGCAACAAAATTAATGAATCAAAATAATAAAGAACTTGCATGGAATGCTAAATCGCGGGGAGGGAGTTTCGGTTATGCTTTTTTTATCTTTCTGATAAAAAAAATCGGCGTCAGGGCTGCCTACATCTTTTTAGCTTCCATTGTGGTTTACTTTATTCCGTTCGCTCCCAAAGCGACCAAATCCATTTGGAATTATAATCGTAAAATACTGAAAAACAACATAATAAAATCAGTATCCAAACTCTTTCTTCATTATTACCGCTTTGGGCAGACACTTATCGACAAAATTGCAATAACTACCGGGTTATCATCGCGTTACAATTTCAAATTCGACAATTACGATCATTTTCTGCAACTGCTTGACAGCGGTCAGGGTTTTGCTATGATCGGTGCCCACGTGGGAAACTGGGAAACCGGTTCGGCCTTTTTCGGCGACTATGGAAAACGTATCAACGTGGTGATGTACGACGCCGAGTACGAAAAAATCAAAAAATTGCTCGAAAAGAACAAGATACAACAACCCTACTCCATCATTCCCATCAATAAAGATGCGCTGGTCGGCATATTGACCATAAAAAGTGTCATCGGTCGGGGCGAATGTGTTTGCTTTCAGGGCGACAGATACACCGACACCGACAATGTCGCACTGCGTTGTTTCATGGGAAAGGAAGCATCGTTTCCCACAGGGCCTTTTCTCATAACCGCCAAGCTGAAACTACCGGCCGTTTTCTACTTCGCCATGCGCGAAAAAAATTTCACCTACCGGTTTATTTTCAAAATTATCGAACCGACGCAGAATGGGAAATTCACCGATGCAATGAGCGGTATCATGGATCAATACATTGAAACACTGGAGAATATAATAAAAAAATACCCGCAGCAATGGTTTAACTTTTACAATTTCTGGAAATGAAACCGGAAAAAACCCTTTTGCTGATTTCGGGGAACCGATTTGCCAATCCTTACCCCGTTTACCCGATAGCGATTTCCTATCTGGAAAGTTACCTGTCGCAAAATCTGCCAGAGTTCAGGATAATAACCTTCGACTGCAACCTCGATTCGATATCGGCATTGCACGGCGTAATTTCAGAAAATAACCCGGCTTATGTGGGACTTTCATTGCGCAACATCGACGGAGCTAATTCGCTGGGCAACGATGATTTCATTTCGGGCTACCGCGAAATTGCCGCCATTGTACGTGCCGCCACCTTGACGCCACTTATACTGGGAGGCGCGGGATTTTCGATTTTCCCAAATGAACTGATGCACCTCCTGCAAGCCGACTACGGAATTGTCGGCGAAGGCGAAGAAAGCCTCCGTCAACTGATTACCGCCCTCGAGAATGAAACTCCAACCGCGGGAATAGAAGGTTTGATAACGCGAAACGGACAAGCAGAGCCTCACAGGAATTATCTGAAAACGCTCAATGTCAGATTCGACGAGCGCTTTGTAGATTTCTACTGGAAACAAAGCGGCATGATAAACATACAGACAAAAAGAGGTTGTCCGCTCAACTGTATATATTGTTCGTATCCGCACATCGACGGACGGAAAGTGCGCACCCTCGACCCGCGCCTGATTGTCGAAAACATAACGCAGCTCAACAAAGACAAGGGCATCAACTATTTTTTTTTCACCGATTCGGTTTTCAATATCGACGACGATTTCAACGCGCAATTGGCGCATGAGATAATTAAATCGAACGTCAGAATTTCATGGGGCGCCTACTTTTCGCCCAAAAACATTGGCGACGAACAAATCGCCCTGTACCGGAAATCAGGATTGACGCACATCGAATTCGGCACCGAATCGTTTTCCGACACAACACTCGACAGTTACGCCAAAGGGTTCACCATGCACGACGTATTCAACGCATCGTCCATCTGCCTGAAAAACAACGTTTACTACGCGCACTTTCTCATTTTGGGCGGTTAT
>WRIQ01000079.1 GCA_009782655.1 Prolixibacteraceae bacterium | reverse complement strand
TGATAGATAATAAATTTGTCGATTTCTGTATTTTTCTTCTTTTTCTTTGCAAAATCTTTGGGTTGGCCTTGGAAGAAGTAGGGTGTTTGCGTTCCGCCGCGTGCGGCAAATTCCCATTCGGCTTCGGTGGGCAACCGGTAGGTTTTGCCTGTCACCTGCGAAAGCCATCGGCAGTATGTTTCGGCGGCATGAAAGCTCATGGTGATTGCTGGCCGCGAGCCCATTCCCCAGTTTTGGTCGGGTTGCCCGTAGGGAGGCGTAGGCCCGGAAATGGCGTCTACATCATTGTCTTCGGAAATCGTCGCCTGCATGTCTTTGGTGTCGCTGGAGCGGCCTTCGGCGGCCGTAGCTGAATAAAACGCCAAAAATTCGTTCCATGTGACCTCTACTTCGGCCATGAAGAACGGACTTATGTTAATCGTTTTGGTTGGCCCTTCGTTGACATTGCGCATCTGCTCATCGGCAGGGCTTCCTATCTGGAATGAACCGCCCGAAATGGCAATCATATTGAACGACACTGAAGTGCCGGGAATCGTCTCTGTGAAGCTTTCGTGTTTTTCGACGGCGGCGGCTTCAGCATAAATTTCTTTGTTTGCATCGGAGGAACTACCGAAACTGAGATTGGCGGAATGTACACGGTTGGGATCGTAGTGTCCCACCTCGATATGGCAGTTGAGGCAATTCAGCTTATCCTCATTCATGGAATAGTAGAGGTGAGCTTGCATTCCTTCGTCCGACAATTCTCTGGTGAATAGATTGGGATGGCACTTGAGACACGATGCCTGAAAGGTATAAAGCTGCGCCATTTCGATGCCTCTGCGGGCTTCCCAGTTGAAATCTGCGCTGTCTTTGAATAGGTAGCCGTAAAAATCCTTCACGCCCAGCCTGACTTTCTCTTTTACATAGCCTTCGCCCTTGGGGGGCAAATGGCAATCGACGCACTCGACGCGCATACCGCTTTTCGTATCGTAATGCGATGATAATTTCCATGAATCGAAAACATGCGGATGTACATGGCACGATTCACAAAACTTGGTGGTCGATGTGACTTCGAGCGTTTTATTAAACGAGAATGCGGCAACGATTCCTACGATAAATCCTAGAAAAACAACTAATAAAAGCCTTTCCCGTAAAAAAGATATAAAGTTCTTTAGCATATTTTCAGGCGCTAATCCGTTTTTTTATTGGTCTTCTTTTATAGAAACTGGCCAAAGTTAATAAATTATTGAAATGTAATAACTTTTCGTAAAATATTAATTTATTTCGAAAGCTCGCAGTTGTAATTATTTTTCTTATTATCAGTATTATGACTCTACCAAGATGCTTTCCTGCGTTGGGTGGTCATGGGTTCGGGAGGTTTTCCAAAAGATGCAATCCTCTCTCTTACTCGTAAATTTGTAAAACATGCACTTAAAAGTATTTCATTGATTATGACATAATTTAGAAAATATTTTCGGCTATCGGCAAATTTCTTCATCTTTTGTTTGACGGATGTAATAATGCCAATATAGATTGTGTTAAGAAATTATAAATGAATTTTATACGAATAAATATTAAATTTTAACCCGAAAGTATTACCTTGCAAGAAATTTTGGAACGAGAGAGAAATGCCTAATTTATTACGAAATATGGCAGCGGGTTTAACGGAGCTTTTTTATCCATCATTGTGTGTCGCCTGCGAGAGGAAACTATTTGTCGGCGAGCGTTTTATCTGCCTGTTTTGCCTACAGGATTTGCCTCGCACAAATTATCACCTCGATACGGGCAATAAAATAGCGCAACTTTTCTGGGGCCGTGCGGAGGTGGAGTATGCAACGGCGTGGTTGTATTTTCGCAAAGGAAGCCGTTACCGCAAGCTAATTCACTATCTGAAATACAAAGGGTTGAAGGAGATTGGCGAATCGATGGGTTTATTATTCGGCAGTGAAATTCGGGATTCGGTTTTTAACGAAGCGGATATATTGATTCCCATTCCGTTGCATAAAAAAAGGCTGAAAGCGCGGGGCTACAACCAAAGCGAGTGGATAGCACGCGGACTGTCGAAAGCGCTTGGGAAACCGCTGCTGACCGACAATCTGATGCGCGAGAAATTCACATCCACGCAAACACAAAAAACACGTTTTGAGCGGTGGAAAAATGTGGAAGGCATTTTTGCCGCCATGCGCAGCGAAGAAATTACGGGTCGGCATATTCTGCTCGTCGACGATGTGGTAACCACCGGCGCAACCCTCGAAGCAGCTATTCACGCGTTGCTCGATGCGGGCGCAGCCAAAGTGAGCATCGCCGCACTGGCTGTGGCCGACAACTAATCCTGAAGCTGAGACTATACAAAATAAAAAGTCGAAAAGAAAATCAGGTAACCCAGAGTAAAACCAGCCACCGTTCCCATCAAACTTTGTTTTTCGTTGACCAGCAATGCCGAGCCTGTAATCCCCGAAACCAAAATCATTGTCGACAGCAATGCCAAAGAGTTGACGCCTATGCGCAGCGACAGGGCGATTATCAATCCCAAAGCGCCGCCCAACGCCACAAGATGAATGCTGATTTTCCATCTGAAAGAAATCAACAAATACAAGATAATCAGAATGGCGCCGACCAAAAGAATTATCCTGAATATCGAATAGATGGGGATGCGCCCCAGTAGTCCGGCGCCCATTAAAAAATAAACGGCAATGAAAACCATTGCAATTTTTTGGTCGAACGATGATGTTCCCGTTTTTTTCCGCTTTCCCAACCGGGCTATGGCAAGCGTAATAACTGGCATGACAAAGGTGATGATAATCATCGAAATGATTAAAATTCTTTTCATGGGCCACGAGAGCATGGAAAAATAGAAACCGCTGTAGAACAGCAGGAAGGTGACATAAGTGGGTATCAGTAGCGGGGAAAAAATCCACGTGATGCAAGTTGCGATTTTCTTCTGCATGGTTTACAATTCTTTGCGCAGCCTTGCCACCGGTATTTCCAGTTGTTCGCGGTATTTGGCAACCGTCCGGCGGGCAATGTTATACGATTTTTCTTTCAATATTTCGGTCAGTTTTTCGTCGGTCAGCGGATGGCGTTTGTCTTCACTGTCTATGCACTCCTGCAATATTTTTTTTATTTCGCGGGTTGAAACCTCTTCGCCGGTATCTTTTTGCATGGCTTCCGAAAAGAAATATTTCAACGGGAAAACGCCGAAATGCGTTTGGATATATTTGCTGTTCGAGACTCTCGAAATGGTTGAAATATCGAGGCTGGTGCGCTCCGAAATATCTTTGAGAATCATTGGTTTGAGCTTGGTTTCGTCGCCGTCCACGAAATAAGCTTTCTGCAAGTCGATGATGGCCGACATGGTGGTCAGCAACGTTAGCTGGCGCTGGCGGATGGCGTCGATAAACCATTTTGCCGAGTCTATTTTCTGCTTTACGAATATTATGGCTTCGCGGCTTTTTTTGTTTTGTCCGTCTTTGCTGTTGGCCAAGGTTTTCAGCATCTCGCGGTACGAATCGTTGATGCGCAGTTCGGGCATGTTTTTCTGGTTCAGGCTAAGCTGAAGTTCGCCATCCACATTTTCGAGGATAAAATCGGGGACAATGTGCTGGTTCGATTTGTTGTGGGGATTGCTGTATGAACTTCCCGGCTTGGGGTTAAGTTTGAGAATCAGGTCGATGGCGCTTTTCAGTCCGTTGTCGTCGATACCCAAGCGGCGCGCTATTTTGTCGTAATGCTTTCGGGTAAACTCTTCGAACGAATCGCGCACAATGGCTATGGCTGCGGGTACTTGTTCGCCATTTTTCCTTTCGAGTTGCAGGAGCAGGCACTCTTGCAGATTGCGGGCGCCCACTCCCGGCGGGCCCATGCTTTGGATTACTTTCAGCACATCGAGAAGCAGACTTTCGGGGATGTCAATGCTTTGGTTGAAGGCCAGATCGTCGCTTATGGCCGACAGATCGCGACGCAGGTAGCCATCTTCGTCAATATTGCCGATGATGTATTCGGCAAGCATCTTCTGTTGCTGCTCGAGGTAGGCCATGTCCACCTGCTCTTGGAGAAACTCGTGGAAAGTGTCGCCAACCGAAAATGGAATTTCCACATGTTTGTCATCGGGAGAATAGTTGTTGACACTCAGCTTGTAACCGGGAATTTCGTCGTCGGGCATATAATCCTCAACAGAAAACTCTTCGTCGTCTTTGTCTTCGTCTGAGCGCAATTCTCGAGGTTCCTGTTCTTCTTCACCGTAATTATCTTCGTTTTCCAGTTCCAGCACGGGGTTTTCTTCGATTTCTTTTTTTATGCGCTGTTCGAGTTGCAGCGTGGGAATCTCCAAAAGTTTTATCACCTGAATCTGTTGCGGCGACAACTTCTGTAACAATTTCTGTTGTAAAGAAAGCCTTTGTTTCATTCCCACATTTTTTGGTTGATCTTACCCCAAAAGTACTGTTTTTTTCTAAACGGTGCTACGCAAAAAAAATGGATATATATGAAAATCGCATACATTTTTATGTCCTAAAGAATCGTATTTTAAAACAAATTATTAATTATCATACAAATAGGTATTTATACGATTTGAAATAATTCTTCCGGCGGCGGGTAATACTGGCTCGCTCGAAAAACCCTGTGTTTAGAAAAGGTTCGGATATTCATAAATAGCATATATGCGCTTGTCTATCGCATATATTTTTTGAGAGAAAGCCGATTAGTTCATACTGAACACAAGGCTTTGCAGGTGAGTCAATATCCTGCAAAAAATCATTCTCCGATTATTTTTTTTGCATCTTAATTCTTTATGGCGCCGGTTATTTAGTAAGCGCTATGACATAACAAGCTCCTGGCCTCTCTCCGGCTATTTCTGCACCATTGTCATCAAAAACAGGTGCTAACCACAGATAATATTGGGGATTGTAGTAATTCCTCCCCGATGCTCCACCAAGTTCAAAAACTAAATCTTCGTTGATCCAAATATGACTGTAAGTATGTACTGATCCGTATTTGCCAGACCTGCATAATTCCCGAACCTTTATCGCATCTTCGCTTCCATCAGGATAATGGATATAGTAACATGCAAGATTACCGTTAACACCCAACAATCCCACTAACGGGTTGTGAATAAAGAAGTAGCCAAAAGTATTCTGATCAATCTTATTGCCCGCATACCACCTGTAAGGAAATTGAATCAACGTCTCTTCGGCTTCATGAATTGACCTTACGGAATTGTGATATTCATAAGGATCAAACTCGTTTTTTTTCCCGTCAAGCAGCTTTATTCCCTGCACATATTCTTTGCCGAAATAAGCCGGCGATTCAGGGTTTAATCTGTCTTGCAAATTTTCGTCAACGAAAACGAACTTGAAAATAAAATCCATGACAGCAGCCTCAGATGCTATACCGCCATCCTGAGTTTCGGATACATCTCTTTGGCATGAGCAAAGAAACGTTATCATCATCAAACAAATCAATAAATTTTTCATCTTACAATATATTTATTTGGGTATTATACTAAAAAACTCGATTTGATACGTTGGTTTATCCGACGCTCTTGACATCGGCTTACAAAAAGCGTCGGGAAATTGCAAAAAAATCTACATAATATTTTCATTTTAAGTTGTTAATATACCTGATTGCTTCTTCCAATATCTCGTCTTTCCCTTCCATAATGGTTTCCATTGTTGCATAAACTTCGATGTCGGGGATAACGCCTTTCCGCTGTATTACTTCGCCATTCTGAAATCGTTCAAACAACGGAACTGTACGCCATAAACTCTGTGTCGTGGTATCCTCCGACAACCGAAGTGTCTATATATATCCGTTGTTTCATAATTGACCGGTTTTAAGCATTGCAAAGTTACAAAAAATCTCTAATCAATGAATTGGTATAATTCATAACTTTTTTTT
>WRIQ01000078.1 GCA_009782655.1 Prolixibacteraceae bacterium | reverse complement strand
AACAGCGAATCGCTCTACTTCATCAGCGACATTCACGCCACCAACGAAATATACAGCCTCGCCATTTCCGACGGCTCCATACGCCGAATTACGGAAGGCGTCCACAACTACACTTCCGTGGAACCCGCGGGCGAAAAACTCATTGCTGCAAAAGTTTCCATGTTACAACCTGCCGATCTCTTTCTCGTCGATCCAAAAAACGGCGCCGACGAATCCCTGACAGCCATCAACAAAGGCATACTCTCCCAACTGGCTTCGGCAACGGTTGAGAAACGCTGGATAAAAACCACCGACGGCAAAGAAATGCTCACATGGGTGATTTTCCCGCCGCATTTCGACCCTTCAAAAAAATATCCGGCGCTGCTCTATTGCCAAGGCGGGCCGCAAAGCACGGTGAGTCAGTTCTGGTCGTATCGTTGGAATTTCCAGATGATGGCCGCCAACGGATATATCATCGTTGCTCCCAATCGGCGCGGACTGCCCGGTTTTGGCCCCGAGTGGAACGAGCAGATCAGCAAGGATTACGGCGGACAAAATATTCGCGATTTACTGAGTGCCATAGATGAAGTATCACAAGAACCATATGTAGACGAGGACCGTTTGGGCGCCGTGGGAGCAAGCTATGGCGGATATGCCGTGAACTTTTTGGCCGGAAGTCACAACGGACGCTTCAAAGCGTTTATCACGCATTGCGGTATTTTCAATTTCGAGCAAATGTATTCCACCACCGAAGAGATGTGGTTTGTGGATTGGGATTATGGCGGACCCTATTGGGACAAATCCAATGCGGCGGCGCAAAAATCATATGAGTGGTCGCCCCACAAATTTGTCGGCAACTGGGACACACCCCTTTTGGTCATTCACGGCGAAAAAGATTTCCGCATTCCATACACACAGGGAATGGGAGCCTTCAACTCGGCGGTTTTGCAAGGCATACCTGCGCAGTTTCTTTATTTCCCCGAAGAAAATCACTGGGTGAGCAGCGCCCAAAACAGTATCGTCTGGCAACGTGTTTTCAAAGAGTGGTTAGACAGGTGGCTGAAAAATTAAATTTACAAGCATGAAACAATATTTGCGCTTATTGAATACGGTTCTGGAAAACGGGATAGAAAAAGAAGACCGCACCTGCACCGGAACCCTCAGCATTTTCGGGCATCAAATGCGCTTCGATTTATCGGAGGGATTTCCGGTTTTAACAACAAAAAAACTCCACCTGAAATCGATTATTTACGAATTGCTTTGGTTTCTGCAAGGCAGCACAAACGTTAAATATTTGCAGGACAACGGCGTTCGCATCTGGAACGAATGGGCCGACGAAGGTGGCGAACTGGGGCCTGTTTACGGCTACCAATGGCGTAGCTGGCCTGCACCCGACGGACGCCATATTGACCAGATTTCGCAGGTGACAGACAGCCTGAAAAACAATCCCGATTCTCGCCGCCACATTGTCAGCGCTTGGAATGTGGGCGAAATAGACCACATGAAACTGCCTCCATGCCATCTCCTTTTTCAATTTTATGTAGCCAATGAAAAACTTTCGTGCCAGCTCTACCAACGCAGTTGCGATGTTTTTCTGGGCGTTCCTTTCAACATTGCTTCTTATGCGCTGCTCACCCTGATGATGGCGCAGGTTACCGGTCTGCAACCCGGTGATTTTGTATGGACAGGCGGAGACGTACACATCTACACCAACCATCTGGAACAGGTGAAACTGCAGCTCACCCGCGAGCCGTTGCCGCTACCGCAAATGAAAATCAACCCGGCAGTGGATAATATTTTCAACTTTAAATACGAAGATTTCGAGCTGGTTAACTACCGGCCGCATCCGCATATTCCCGGGAAAGTCTCGATTTAATCTTAAAAAAAATAATATGTCAAACATTTCGATCATAGTTGCCATCGCCGAAAATTTCGCTATTGGCAAAAACAACGATTTGCTGTTTCACCTGCCCAACGATCTGAAACATTTCAGGCAAATCACCACCGGCTATCCCGTTATCATGGGGCGCAACACGTTGCTTTCGCTCCCCAGACGGCCGTTGCCCAACCGCCGTAACATCGTCATCAGCGACCTCCCCGACGACAATTTTGCAGGTTGCGAAATGGTTGCGTCCATTGATGAAGCCATCGAGTTGGCCAAAGACGAAAAAGAAGCATTTATCATCGGCGGCGGCTCCATCTACAGGCAATTTTTTCCTGTCGCCAACCGCCTCTATTTGACACTGGTACACAAATTTTTCGAGGCCGATACTTTTTTCCCGGAAATCGATTTCTCACAATGGAACGAGCTTAGCCGCGAAACGCATTACGACGAAAAAAACGATTTCGAATATACCTACCTCAACCTCGAACGGAAACACGAAGCCTGATGAAACATGGGATACCGCGAACTTAATCTGAAACTGCCAACTGATTTTGACGAGCGGCACCTGAAAAGCAGCGTCGCCAAAAAGTTGCACATCAAAAATTTCAAGGTTGAAATCGTCGGCCAAAGCCTCGATGCACGTCAGAAAAACTTTATTCACTGGCAGGTACGGGCGGGCGTTTTTTCGGAAGAGTTAAAAGGCGGAGAACCCGAACCGATTCCCGATTTGGTCATTCCCTGCAAAAAACGTAAAAAGAAAGTGTTGGTTTTGGGAAGTGGCCCCGCCGGTTTTTTTGCCGCATGGATTCTCCGGAAAGCCGGATTCGAAACCACCATCCTCGAACGCGGCGCCCAAGTGGAAAAGCGCAGCCTTGGGATCGCCGAATTTGAGCAAACCGGCATTTTCAATCCGCTGTGTAACTATGCATTTGGCGAAGGCGGCGCCGGCACTTTCAGCGATGGAAAACTCACATCGCGCTCCAAGCATATTTCCCGCGAAAAGCAATTCATCCTGAAAACCTATATCGACGCCGGCGCACCTCCTGAAATAGCTTACCTGAGCCATCCGCATCTGGGCAGCGACAACCTGAGAATCATTGTGAAGAAGCTACGCGAAGCATTCATCCGCATGGGGGGGGTCATCCTGTTTGAAACCATGCTGGAAGATGTGCAACTGGAAGGCGGAAAAGTTATGGCAGTTGTTACCGGCAAAGGCATAATCGATACAGATATCCTTCTGCTGGCACCGGGTCATTCATCGTACGAAACCTACCGGATGCTGATGCGGCGGGGTGTTCCATTCGGCCTGAAAAATTTTGCCCTCGGCTTCCGCGCCGAACATCGGCAGGAGGCAATAAACCTTGCGCAGTGGGGACAAACGTCGCTGCCGGGCGTGAAAGCCGCCGAATACCGCCTCACGTCGAACCGTGACGGGCGTTTGCCGGTTTTCACATTCTGCATGTGTCCGGGCGGCATGGTGGCGCCTGCAACAGCTTACGCCTCGTCCAATATTGTGAACGGCATGAGTTTATACGAACGCAACGGTGTTTTCGCCAATGCCGCCTGCGTCGCCGGCATTCATCCCAATCAATTGGCAGGCAAGGAAATATCGCCCGCCGAATCGCTGGATTTTCTTCAGGCGCTGGAAGAATCGTTTTTCCGATTTTCCAACAGCTACGCGGCGCCGTATTGCACCATCGCCGATTTCCTGAACCAGAAACACACACACTCCGCAGACATGGCAACCAGCTATCCCATGGGGTTGATTGATGCGCCGCTATGGGAAATGCTGCCCGCGCCAATAGTCGGCGCCATTGCCGACGGGCTACGCGATTTTTCGCTCAAACTGAAAGGCTACGAAAGAGGCATTCTCTTGGGCCTCGAAAGCAAAACATCCTCTCCCGTGCAAGCAATCCGCAACGGTGAAGGAAAATGCGAAAATTTTGAAAATCTTTATATTGCAGGTGAAGGGAGCGGTTATGCAGGCGGCATTGTCAGCAGCGCCGCCGACGGGATTCGCATTGCCATGGGCATTGCCGCAAAATATTGACTTCCTACAATCCGGCAAAAACAAGCAAATTCCAATGGGCGCCCAATTGCGCGGCAAAAGCTTGTTCCCACATAATCTCATATTCCGTATTCCCAAAATAGCGTCCCGCTCTCCGGATGAGCAATCCCAAACTATTTTCGGCGGTTTCCCAATTGTCGGTTTGCAGCCATTGCCAACTGTTGCTGTTCCCCAAATATCCGCACAGAAAGTCCAGCGCCGACTGTAAAGCTGGTGTCCCTGCTTCATTTTTATAAGAAAAAATATCGACCCCATATTTCAACCCGATTTCCCCGATGTTGAAGAAGTTATCGATATTGGCCACCGAATTCGAAAACGATTCTTCCCGTCTTAACTCAGCAGGCTGTTTCCCTGTAGCGTCAATCATTTTATCAATGCGAGGAAAAATTTGAGCCAGCTTATTCACCACAAATTGAGAGTCGCCTAAAAAATCGGCGATGGCAATCACCTGAAAGTCATATGACAATGCGTTTCCGTTGGGAAAATTTTCGACATCAGAACCTTGTTGACTGTTACACAATCCATTGAAATATCCGACAAACCATTCTTTGATTTTCTCAAAATCATCTTCATGTATGGCCTTCGATGCGTTGAGTAACAAAACGGCATCCACCAAAGAAGCTAAAGATTGCGCTTCCACAATGCCTGCTGCGCGGCCTTCTCTCCTGCCAGGAATGGATTGCGCATATCTGAGGTTAGGGTTCATACGTGTCCGCGGGTCGATAAACCAAACGCGCAATTGCCCGGCTGCTGCCGCCGCATATTTTTTCTCGCCGGAGAAAAACCACGCCAGCGATAATGTGCAGACACGTTGTACCATCATTTCCAACTGCCGGTAATCGGAATCGTGCGCCGGATTAATTTCATTGTAGCGCCTGATGTAGGGAAGCCCGTTGTGCGAAGCAGAATCGGGCCACCAATAAGGCGGAAAGGTTAAATAATCGTTGGGCGAAACTCCTGATGGTACATTTTTTTTCGCGGCAACGGTGTGCGCTTCCTTTTGCAATGCTCCATCGGCGGCAGATTTCAAGTTATTGATGGCGCCCTGATAGCGGCAACTTCCTTTCTTACAGGATTTTTTTATCTGTTGCATCCATTCATGATCCCACGCGCAAAAGGAAATCTTACTGATACGACTTTCGCATCCTGTAAGAAAAAAAAGCAACATAGAAATTATCACAAAATTTCCAAACTTCATGCGCATGATTTTTACAATATCTTGAATGAGTTACTGTTACAGGACATTTTTACCTGCAACTTTATAGAGAGAGTTTTCGGTACGGACAGGAAATTCCCGTACCACAAAAAAACAGCTATCGGGAGCGTTTTTAATCTTCGTCTTCGTCGAATTCGTAGTCCAACTCTTCGTCGATGAACAGTTCGGCTTCTTCAAGAAGTTGGGCTATAAATTCTTCATTTTGAGGATCATCGTCAATCCAATGGATAACCTGATTTTCATAAAAATCTTCAACATCGCTTTCGATAATACAACGTGGATTCTCGGTGTGAACCACAAAAATGGAATCGGGGGCCTCTTGGGCGTTGTCTGCCAATAAAAACTTTGGTAGCATAATTTTCAGATTTTGATTATAAAGCAAATGTACTGTTTTTCCGTAAACCTGTTGCATTTAATCCTGAAATTTATTGTCAAGTTAACGGTCAAAACCCTGCATTTTTATGCAGCTACTTTCAGTTCCTATAACTTTTAGGCTGAAATCGCATAAATATCAAATTTTTTAGTCTTAAGAAGAATTTCGGGTTATTTGATTATAATGAGAGGAGCTGCCTTACTGTGACATAATTCATTTTTGTGATGATTGAAAATTCATCCTCAATTTTCAACTCTCAATTTATTTTGTAACTTTACAGCTATTATTCATTTTAATTCTAAACAGAAATGATTACATTGATTATTATTATTGCCGTAGTTGTTATTTTGGCGTTATTTGCCATGTCGACTTACAATGGTTTGGTACGTCTTCGCAACAATCGCGAAAATGCGTTTGCCGATAT
>WRIQ01000077.1 GCA_009782655.1 Prolixibacteraceae bacterium | reverse complement strand
TCGCCGCAAATTATTTTCGAATGTTACCGAACAATTAATTCTATATTTCAGAATATTCTGACATTTTGCTGCGAGGCGGCAGGCTTATTCAGTACGGACGGAACGTCTCACACTCTGCTCTGCCCGTAAAAATTATAATCGGCGATGACGGTTTTCAGGAAAATAAGAGAATCAACGTTTGCAATATCTTCGGGTTTGATATTGAGGCGTTGTTCCACTTTGGCGCGGGCTTTATTGAGCAACGACAGGCGGTCGGCGGCGTTGTACGTTCTGGATGCTTCCGAAATCACGTTTTGAATAATGTAAATATCTTTTTCCGAGAGCATCACAACCTGAGGAAACCGGGGGGTATAGTCTTCGGGAATATCGCGGTAGATGGTGCTTTGGAAACGCACCGGCTTGTTGAGCGAAATTACCAGCGTGCCGGCAGCCATATCGCCGAGGCGCTGCTCTTTCTTCGAGGCGGCGATGGTGATGATGGCGATTATTCCGTAAAAAAGATACACCTCGACAAGGCGCAGCAACCACCGCATGATATAATTTCCTACGGTCGGGATGCTTCCGTCCTGACGGATGACTTTAATTTTCATCATTTTTTTCCCGAAAGTCTGTCCGTTGAAATAAATTTCGAGAATGAGAGAATAGAGCAAAAATATCATCCCGTATAACGAAAACAGGACGATGCCGACAATCCTCCCTGTTTGGGTTTGCGATATAAGAGAGAATACAGCAGGAATAAGCATCACCAAAGCGATTACGAGCAGAATCAGCCCATCTATCAGATGAGCCAAAATACGGTTTCCCAATCCGGCAAGCGGATAATCGATATTTATATTTTGAGTTGTGAGTACACCTGTTTGCCCCATTCAGGTAATTATTATATTTGTCAAACTTTGCAAAGATATGAAAGAAATCGCTTTTTTGGGAAAGAATAAAAAAAAGTGGGAGACATTCGAACAAGCATTGGCCGATGGAAAAAGCCCGCTGAACCTGACAGACCTCTACATTGAGTTGACTGACGATTTGGCTTATGCCCGCACTTTTTATCCCAATTCGTCGGTGACGGCATATCTCAACAGCCTCGCCTCGAAAGCTTACCTGCTGATATACAAAAACAAAAAGGAGAAGAGCAGCCGATTCGTCACATTCTGGCGGCACGAGTTGCCTTTGACGATGAACGAATGTCGCCGCCCGATGCTTTATTCGCTGATAATATTTCTGGTTACCACGCTCATCGGCGTTTTGTCGGTTTCGCAGGACAGCGATTTCCCGCGTCTCATTCTGGGCGACGGCTATGTGAACATGACCATCGCAAATATCGAAAGCGGCGATCCCATGGGCGTATACGGACATTCGGACGAACTGACGATGTTTTTGCATATTACGTACAACAATATCATAGTGTCGTTCCGTGTGTTTGTCTTCGGGCTGTTCACGTCGATAGTGTCGGCGATAGCTTTGTCGTACAACGGCATTATGGTAGGATGTTTTCTCGCTTTCATGGCAAAGTATGGCGTTCCATGGGATCAGCTCATAGTCATCATGTTGCACGGTACACTCGAGCTTTCGGCCATTGTCATTGCTGGCGGCGCAGGCATTGTGCTGGGCAACGGAATTCTATTTCCGGGAACCTATACGCGCTTGCACTCGTTCAGGAAAGGCGCCACACGCGGAATGAAAATCGTGGTTGGGCTTGTACCTGTGTTCATTGTCGCCGGCTTTATCGAAAGTTTCATAACGCGCTACGCTTTCATGCCGCAGGCGTTGAAACTGCTGATAGTGGGCGTTTCGTTTATTTTTGTATTGTATTATTTTGTGATATATCCTTTTCTACTGGCTAAAAAAATTAATGATCATGCAAAATCCTGATTACATCGAACTCGAAAAAAGGCGCGAATTCGGCGATATTTTTTCGGTAACATTTCAATTCCTCAAGTCAAACTTCAAGAAATTTTTTTTCAGTCTGTTGGTTTTCGTGTTGCCCTTTGCTTTTATCACGGGCATTTTCACCAGTTTTTACATGAACTCGATAATGTCGTTCATGGAAAACGAATTCGACAGTTTTACGTGGAACGCTGTGATTTACATATTGTTGATGATGGTGGGCGTCTTTGTGAGTTATGCCATGGTGTGCGGCGTTGTGTTTGAGTTTTTTAAACTCTACAAACGCAGCCGCGACGCCAAATTGAATAAGACCGACAACGACGTCAAAACCTATATGAAAGAGAGGGATGCAGGTTCGTATCGTCAGGGCGACGGAAAAGCGGGAGATTTCACCATTGGCGATGTAGGCTCCGAGTTGCAGAAAGACATCGGGCGCATATTGTTATGCACTTTTGTCTATTCCGCGCTTGTTTTCGTTGGCGCCATATTCTGCATTCTCCCCGGTATTTATCTGTCTATCGCACTCTTTCCCTTGCTGATGATATGCCTCCTCGAAGAACGATCTCTCGGCGAATCTTTTTCATATTGTTTTCAACTCATCCGCGATAATTGGTGGAACACATTTCTGGTCTTTTTTGTCATGTCGATGATTGTGGGCGTGATCAGTAATATTTTTTATATTCCGGCATACATTTATACGGTGGTTTCCATGATGACAGGCATGGAAAGCGGAAATGCAGGCATGAGCCAGCTTTCCGGAATTTTCATGTCCATCTATGTGGTTGTATACGTGCTGCTTATCAGTATTGTCCAGATTGCGATGGTTTTCCAATATTTTAACCTGAAAGAGAGAAAAGAGCACTCCGGTTTGATGAAAAACATCGATAATCTTGGGACATAAACCTGCTGTATACTATGGTGATTGACAGGAGAAAAATATTTGCTTTCGGATTGCTGTTCATACTGTTGTTTCGCGTTGCCGCGCAACACGAAACCTCGCGCGATACAGTGAAACTACAGGTAATTCAGGAGGATACCCTGTTGGATGCAGAAGATGTGGTTGGGCTTGACAAATCGCCGGTCAGCCTGCGCGATACAGGACAAGTAAATCTGTATCTGCGCAACATCGACGCCACGCTTGTCAACAAATTCAGGAGCGATCCGGCATTCGACTACGACAAACGCCTGCCCTCCCGCAACCTCTGGGAAGAGTTCATCCGCTGGATGGGAAGCAAATTACGAAAATGGTTCCCGAAAATTGATGATGTGCAACTGCAAAATTTTTTCCGGATAGTTTTCATTGTCGCCGCTGTAATATTGATTGTGCTAATTGTGTGGATGATATTGCGCGGTTCGCTTACAGGCGTTTTGGGCAAAAAAAGCGATGGAGGCAATGTGGTGATTCCGTCGGAGGAGAATATCAAAGAACTCGATCTTGATGCGCTGATAGCCGTTCACATCGGCGAGGGGAATTACCGGTTCGCCATTCGCTATATGTTCCTGAAAGTATTGAAGATATTGGATAACAACAAAAAAATAAAATGGAAACCCGACAAAACAAATTATGAATTTGGGCGCGAAATCAAGGATGCGGACATACGCACGGTTTTTTTCGGGCTGACTTATATTTACGACGTGGTTTGGTACGGAAACTTTCCTGTTAACAAAGAGCAATTTGAAAATTTGAAATCGCAATACGACGCTTTTTACCGCGATGAGAGAAATATTTCGAAATAAAACCCTTTGGTTTCTGATAATTGCTGTGGCAGTTATTATCGGGATGCTGATGTTCGCCCCCAGACAAATTGACTGGACGCAGACTTTCAGCCGCACCGACAAGCGCCCTTTTGGTAATTATGTGATTTATGAGCTGCTGAAGAAAGATTTTTTCGATGGTACCCTGAAGACCAACGATTTGCCGCTTTTTAATTTCATGCGCGAAAACCATGAGTTGAAAGGCGTCAATATGATTTTCATAACCAACAATTTCTCTCCCAACTCCATGGACAGCGACAGCCTGTTCAGCTTTGTAGGGCGCGGGAACAACGTTTTGCTGGCATCCAACAACATCTCTTCCAATGTGGAAAACAAACTGAATTTCAGCATATACAGCTCCTTCCCGGAATTTAGTAACACGCAGTTGGCAAGCCATTTCCGGCATGTAAACCCGCAACTCGACACCATTGAAATAAGCATTAAACGCATCCGCATGAACGGCGGCTTCTACAAACAAAACGATTCTGCAATGGTAGTCCTGAGTTACGAGAACGACGAGCCTTGTTTTGTGTGGGTCAAATATGGGGAGGGCAACTTTTTCATTCATTTCAATCCATTGTTATTCACCAACTATTCGGTTTTGCACGAAGGTGCGGCGGATCATGTCATGCAGGCTTTTTCATATCTGCCACGCAATACAACTTATTGGGACGGATACTATAAACCCAATCGGCAGCAAATCAGAGGAAACCCGTTGAAATATATTTTTCAAAATCAGGGAATCAGGCAGGCGTATTTTACACTTTTATTGATTATGCTGCTTTGGTTTCTCTTTAAGACAAAGCGGCGGCAGCGCCCCATTCCAGTTATCGAACCGTTGCCCAACTCCTCTAAAGAGTTTGCCCACACACTGGGAAGCCTGCACTATAACAAGCAGGATAACAAATATATTATCGAACTGATTTTTCGTCACTTTCTTGATTATGTAAGGAATAAATATTATATCGAAACCGGAAATCTGGATGAGAATTTTGTGCAGTCGCTGGAAAAACGTTCGGGGGTTGAGGCAAGGTATATCCGAAAAATTATTGACAAATACAAGGCTCTTTCCGTAATCGAAAATCCCAGCCGGGAATTTTTGCGGGAACTGAGCGATCTGGTGGAATATTTCTATGAGAAAACGGGAAGATAAAGTCGGATATACTGAAAAATTATGAAGGCGCTAAATGAAGTAATTAACAGAAGAACGATATATTGAAAAATGAATTTTAAATCATAAAATATTGAATATAAACTATATGGAAAATACAACAGAATTTAGAAGCCGCATAGACATGTCGGAATTGCGCGACTCGTTGATGCGTGTCAGGAATGAGATACACAAGGTGATTGTCGGGCAGGAACAGTTTCTCGATCATTTGCTGATAGCTTTGCTGTCGCGTGGGCATGTGCTCATAGAAGGCGTTCCGGGAATTGCCAAAACGCTGACAGCCAAGCTGATTGCCAAGACCATCGACGCCGGTTTTTCGCGCATTCAGTTTACTCCCGATCTGATGCCTTCCGATGTGATAGGAACCAACGTATTCAACCTGAGTACGTCGAATTTCGCGTTTAACAAGGGGCCGATTTTCTCCAACGTGATCCTGATCGACGAAATTAACCGCGCCCCCGCCAAAACTCAGGCTGCGCTTTTCGAAGTGATGGAAGAATTTCAAGTAACCGTCGACGGGAAAACCTATCCGATGGAGGAGCCTTTCTGGGTGCTGGCCACGCAAAATCCCATCGAGCAGGAAGGAACATACCGTCTTCCCGAAGCGCAACTCGACCGTTTTTTCATGAAAATCAACGTGCACTATCCCAGCCTCGACGAGGAGATTTTGCTGCTCAACAACAAAAACGAAAAAGGGAACACACCCGAAATATCGGAAGTGGGAACCATCCTGACGCCCGCCTTAATTGCCGATTTCAGGGAGCTGACCTCGAAGATTTATGTAGAACCCGGATTGATCCGTTACATTGCGCAGATAACCGATGCCACGCGTACCAGCTCGGCGCTTTATTTGGGCGCTTCGCCACGCGCATCGGTGGCCGTGATGACGGCCTCCAAAGCCGCGGCAGCCATCAAAGGGCGCGATTTTGTCACACCCGAAGATATTAAGGAAGCAACCGTTCCAGTGCTGGCTCACAGGCTGATTCTCACGCCCGAAAAGGAAATGGAAGGCATGAAACCCGAGGAAATAATCCCGATTATTGTTGAAAGTATCGAAGTTCCGAGATAAGAATGAGGAATTTTTTTAAATCGCTATATCTGGCCAACGAGCTTTTTTATGCTCTGGCAATAGTGGCAGTGGTATTTCTGTGCGGATTCTTTTTTCCG
>WRIQ01000076.1 GCA_009782655.1 Prolixibacteraceae bacterium | reverse complement strand
GGATGATCGCCGCCTTTGACGCCATCGAAATTGCGGGCGACATTTCTCCCTCACTGGTTGCAGGAGGTATCAAAGTAGCTCTTATCACAACCGTGGGCGGTCTTATCGTAGCTATTATCCTTCAGATTTTCTATAATTATTGTTTGTCAAAAATCGACTCCATCGTAAACAACATGGAAGATGCATCTATTTCGCTGGTCGACCTGCTTCTGAAGTATAATCTTACTAAATAAATTGGTATTATGACAAAAGCATCACGTTTAGTAACTATCGTATTGTGGGTGCTGGTAGCTATTTCTGCCATTCTTGTTGTTTCGTTGATGGTTAATATTAGCGACAACAGATACGATCCCTCAATGGGAGGATGGATTAATACCAACCTGACATGGTCATACATTCTTATGTTTGGTTGTGCCGGAGTTGCTATTATTGCCAGCATCATTCAGATGTTCCTTGATAAAGGAACGGCTTTCAAAGGACTTATATCATTAGGATTCATGCTGGTTATCGTCCTCATTGCCTATCTGTTTGCATCCGATACCATGCCGCAATTCTTTGGCGTCAACAAATTCATTCAGGATGGAACCCTGACTCCGAAAATTGCGAAATTGATAGATACGGGTTTGTACACCACCTACCTGCTTTTCGGAGTAACCTTATTGGCCATCATCTGGTCGGGCATATCACAGATAATCAGTGGTAGCAAAAAATAGATAATTCGTAGCAAAAACAGGAAAAAAGAGTAATTATGGCAAGAAAAGTACCGGAAATACCCTCCGCTTCGTTGGCAGACATAGCATTTATGCTATTGATCTTTTTTCTGGTTGCAACTACGATGAATGTTGACAGCGGTCTGGAAAGGCGATTACCTCCGTGGATCGAAGAAGATCAAGACCAGCCGGAGATAAAAGAGCGTAACGTATTTGTTGTACTGGTAAATTTCAGGGATGAATTATTTGTACAGAACAACGTTTTCCCGCTAAGCGGGATACGCGAAAGAGCCAAAGAATTTATGGCAAATCCATACGATTTGGAAACTTTGCCTGAAAAAGAGATGAAAGAAATTCAGTTTTTTGGAGAAGTGCCTGTTACGAAGGGTATTATATCGCTTCGTAATGACTTGGGAACCTCCTATGGAACTTATATCGCTGTTCAAAACGAATTAGTTGGAGCCATCAACGAACTGAGAGAAGAATTATCTAAGTCCAAATTTGGGAAATCTTATAAGGACCTTTCCAAAGAGCAGCAAGATGCTGTCAGGGAGGTATATCCGCAAAGGATTTCTGAAGCAGAACCAAAACAGCAACCAACCACCACCACTTCAAGGAGATAGATTATGAGTAAATTTAGAAAAGACGGAACAAAAGAACTTCCTGCAATTTCGACGGCGTCATTGCCCGATATTGTATTCATGTTGCTATTCTTCTTTATGGTTAGTACATCCATGCGGGAAGTGGACATTAGAGTGCAACAAAGGTTGCCTATTGCATCCGAAGCCAACAAACTGGAAAAAAAATCGCTTGTCAGCAATATTTATGTAGGCGAGCCAAGGCCCCAGTTTCAAAGAATTTTTGGTGTAGAACCCCGTATTCAGCTCAACGACCAAATTGCCGACGTAACCGATATCATCGATTTTATAATCGCTGAACGCGAAGCACGGGAGGAGGCTGAAATACCGTTTATGATTACTTCGTTGAAAGTAGATGAACATACGAAAATGAAAATTGTGCAGGACATCAAGCAGGAACTGAGGAGAGTCTCGGCTCTCCACATCAGCTACAGCACGAGAAAAGCGACTGCCAATTAGTAATTAATTTTTTCACATTACACAAAAAAGGGAAATCTTTCGATTTCCCTTTTTTGTAATTATAGACTACTGTTTTACGGGCGGTTTAATTTCAAGATTAAGTTCTTCCAATTGCTCCTTTGCTATTGTGTCGGGCGCATCCATCATCATATCACGACCAGCATTATTTTTCGGAAAGGCAATCACATCGCGGATGGAATCCAGACCGGCAAAAAGGCTCACCAACCTGTCGAAGCCAAAGGCAATGCCGGCGTGCGGCGGCGCGCCATACTTAAAAGCGTTCATCAGAAAGCCAAACTGCGCCTGCGCTTGCGAGGGCGTGAAACCCAGCAGCCCGAACATTTTTGCCTGTAATTCGCTGTCGAAAATACGAACCGAGCCGCCGCCAATTTCGACGCCGTTGATAACCAAGTCGTAAGCATTTGCGCGAACTTTGCCCGGATGGCTGTCGAGCAAGTGAATATCTTCGTTTTTCGGCGACGTAAACGGATGGTGCATCGCATGATAACGTCCTGTTTCTTCATTCCACTCGAGCAGCGGAAAATCCACTACCCAAAGCGGACAAAACCGGTTTTTGTCCATCAGTCCGAGGCGGCGCGCCATCTCAAGGCGCAAGATGCCCATCTGCACCTGTGTTTTTTCTTTTTGCCCCGAAAGAATTAACAGCAAATCGCCCGGCTGCGAGCGGCATAACCCAGCCCACTTTTTCAAATCGGTTTCGCTATAAAACTTATCTACCGACGATTTCAGGCTTCCGTCAGCATTGTGCTTCACATACACCAACCCCTTGGCTCCCACCTGCTGGCGCTTGACAAATTCCGTGAGCTCGTCGAGCTGTTTGCGCGTATAGTCGGTGCAGCCTCCGGCGTTGATGGCAACAATATATTCTGCCGTGTCGAAAACAGGAAAACCGTTTCCTTTGGCCGCGTCGGTGATGTCGGTCAACAACATTTCGAAGCGCATATCGGGTTTGTCGCTGCCATATTTTCCCATTGCTTCCGGAAAAGGTATCCGCAGGAATGCTCCCGGGTCGAGGCCTTTAATCTCGCGGAACAAATGCCGTGTAAGCCCTTCAAAAGTATCCAAAACATCGTTCTGCTCAACGAAAGCCATTTCGCAGTCTATTTGTGTGAATTCAGGTTGGCGGTCGGCGCGAAGGTCTTCGTCGCGGAAGCATTTCACAATCTGGTAGTAGCGGTCGAAACCGGCCACCATGAGCAGTTGTTTCAACTGTTGCGGCGATTGGGGCAAAGCATAAAATTCCCCCGGATTCATGCGCGAGGGAACCACAAAATCGCGCGCTCCTTCGGGCGTCGATTTTATCAGAACCGGCGTTTCTGTTTCAATGAAATCGAGCGAATCGAGGTAGTTGCGCACAGCAATGGCCATTTTCGAGCGGAGAATAAGATTTTCACGCACCGCATCACGGCGCAAATCCAGATAGCGGTATCTCATGCGAAGCTCGTCGCCGCCATCGGTATCGTTCTGAATGGTAAAGGGAGGAACCATCGAAGGGTTCAGCACTTTTATCTCCGACAACTGGATTTCGACGTCGCCGGTGGGCATTTTGTTGTTTTTGGAGGCGCGCTCCCTGACTGCGCCTTTCGCCTGAATCACATATTCGCGTCCCAGTTCGCCCACTTTTTGATGAAGTTCTTTGGACGAATTTTCATCAACCACCAATTGGGTAATGCCGTAACGGTCACGCAAATCGATGAACGACATGGCGCCCAAGTTGCGTATCCGTTGAACCCAGCCCGCAAGGGTCACCTCTTTTCCGCAGTTTGCTATTCGAAGCTCGCCGCAACTATTTGTTCTGTACATATTCTGTTCGTTTTTTGAAGTTTTTACTATATTAAACCAAAATGCGGAGTTGTTAGGAATTGAAAATCGACATTGCCTGACGCGTTGACATTTTCGGGAGAATCCTCCTTTTTACTACCTTGCCGGAAATCTACATTCTATCTCAATCCGGCCTTCGGACAACTTCGTCATGATGCATAAGACGTTGCGTCAATTCGAAACAATCGCGCTGAGCGTAAATTTTCACATAACAAAAACAGACGCAAAAATATGATATTTTGCGTCTGTTCCCATTTTTTTTATTTCATCTTTGCGAGAAAATATTATTCGAGATAAGTATATCCGTAAAGCCCCGAACGATAATTGGACAGAAACTCTTTTCCTTCTTCGGCGCTGATTTTTCCCGATTTCACCGATGATGTGACCCACCCTTCGACGGTACGTACCAATTTTTTAGCGTTATACTGAACATACTCAAGCACTTCGGCGACGGTTTCCCCATCAATAATCTGGTCTATTTCATACCCGTTGTCGTTTACCGAAACATGCACGGCGTTGGTGTCGCCAAAGAGATTATGTAAATCGCCCAGTATTTCCTGATAGGCGCCAACCAGAAAAACGGCGATATAATACGATTCTTTGGGATTCAGCGAGTGTACCGGCAAGTAATACGACAGGTTGCGTGTTGAGATGAAGTTGTCGATTTTTCCGTCCGAATCGCAGGTTATATCCTGAAGTGTTGCCGAGCGGTCGGGTTTTTCGTCGAGCCGCTGAATGGGCATGATCGGGAAAATCTGGTCGATGGCCCAAGAATCTGGCAGCGATTGAAACAGTGAGAAATTGCAGAAAAACTTGTCAGACAGTAATTTGGGTAGCGACACCAACTCTTCGGGCACATGTTTCAGTTTTCCGGTCATCTGGTTTATTTCGCGTGCTATCGACCAGAAAAGCCGTTCTATTTGGGCGCGTGTTTTTATGTCGAGCATTCCGAGGCTGAAAAGGTCGAGCGCTTCTTCGCGGATTTGCTGCGCATCGTGCCAGATTTCGTACATTCGCGGCTGGTTCAGCGCCTCCCATGCTTCGTACAGGTCGCGCACCAATTCGTGGTCTTCGGGCGATATTTCCACTTCTTCGTCCCAAGTGGATAAAGAGGTGGATTCGAGAACTTCGAAAATCAGCACCGAATGATGAGCCGTCAACGAGCGCCCTGATTCGGTAATGATATTAGGATGCGGAATGTCTTTTTTGTTGGCCGCGTCGACCATGGTCGATGTGGCATCGTTCACATACTCCTGAATGCTGTAATTCACGCTGCTTTCGCTGTTCGACGAGCGCGTTCCGTCGTAGTCGACGCCCAGCCCGCCGCCAATGTCTACAAACTCAACATTGAACCCGGCCAAACGAACCTGAACGTAAAACTGTGCGGCTTCGCGCAAGGCGATTTTTATGCGACGGATTTTGTTCACTTGGCTACCTATGTGAAAATGGAGCAGTCGTAAACATCCTTTCATGGAGTTTTTTTCCAGATAATCCATAGCCTCAAGCAGTTCACTCGATGTAAGGCCAAACTTGCTCACGTCGCCTCCCGAATCTTCCCATTTGCCGCTTCCCGAACTGGCAAGCTTAATGCGAATGCCGATATTGGGCTTTATCTTCAGCCTCCGGGCGATTTTTGCAATGAGTTTCAGTTCGTTCAGCTTTTCGACGACAATAAAAATGCGGCGTCCCATTTTCTGCGCCAGCAACGCCAATTCGATATAACTTTCGTCTTTGTAGCCATTACAGATAATCAGCGAATCGTTGTTCGGATTGATGGCAATCACGGCGTGAAGTTCCGGCTTGGAACCGGCTTCGAGCCCGATATTGAATTTCTTGCCATGTCCTACAATCTCCTCGACAACCGGCTTCATCTGGTTGACTTTTATGGGATATATGATAAAATTCTGCGCCTTATAGTCGTACTCTTCGGCGGCAATCCTGAAACAGGAATCCATTTTTTCAATGCGGCTGTCGAGGATGTCGGGAAAACGCACAAGCATCGGCGTGGCCACGTCGCGCATCTGCAACTCGTCGACAAGCTCCCGCAAATCGACTGCCTCTCCGTTTTTCCGGGGCGTAACCACCACATTTCCCTTCTCGTTGATCGAAAAGTAATTTATCCCCCACCCATTAATATTGTATAGTTCTGCCGAATCTTCTATGTGCCATTTTCTCATCGAAACACAATTAACAGGTTAAAAATTCTTTATAATCTTTAAAAGACCATGTATATGAACCGCAAAAATATACAATTTTATGTTGAAAAAATTATTTTTTATTGTTCATGTAATAACGGTAGATTCAACTATCAAATGCAACTCTGCTTCTTGTTGGTTATGAGCTTGTTCTTCTTGTTGAAATGAGAATAACTTTCTGAGGGAAAGTTATTTCCCAT
>WRIQ01000075.1 GCA_009782655.1 Prolixibacteraceae bacterium | reverse complement strand
CGGCCAAAGCGTTCACGCCTTCCTGAATGCGCGCACCGCCCGAATCGTTGATCCCGATAATGGGAGCGCCCATTTTCATGGCCATGTCCATCACATTACAGATTTTCAAAGCCATCGTTTCCGACAGCGAGCCTCCGAAAATCGTGAAGTCCTGTGCATACACAAAAACGGTGCGCCCGTCGATGGTTCCATGTCCGGTAACAACGCCATCGCCGAGGAATTTCGTTTTTTCCATTTCAAAATTCTGGCATCGGTGGGTTACGAACATGTCCAACTCTTCGAAACTGCCTTCGTCGAGCAACATGTCGATACGTTCGCGGGCTGTGTATTTCCCTTTTTCGTGCTGGGCGTCGATTCTTTTCTGTCCGCCACCCAATTTAGCTTCAACTCGCAGGTCGATGAGTTGCTTAATTTTATCTTGATTATTCATAAATAGTATATAAGTAAATATTATTCGGCACAAAATTCGGTTAACACGCCAAATGTGGACTTAGGATGCAGGAAACCGATGCTGAGGCCTTCGGCGCCGCCGCGGGCTGTTTTGTCGATAAGCATAACGCCTTTTTCGTGCGCCTCGGCCAGCGATTTGTCAATATCGTCGACAGCAAAGGCTATGTGATGAATGCCCTGTCCTTTTTTGGCTATAAATTTCCCGATGGGTCCTTCGGGATCGGTCGACTCCAATAATTCAATTTTGGTTTGTCCGACCTTGAAAAAAGCTGTTTTCACTTTCTGGTCGGCAACTTCTTCAATGGCATAACATTGTAATCCATAAACATTTTCGTAAAATGCGATGGCTTCTTCGAGGTTTTCAACGGCAATGCCGATGTGCTCAATATGCGATAAATTCATAACAAATGATTTTTAATTATTCAGTATTATTTTTTATAACATGTTTATTTAAAAATGCAAAAATAGGAATTGTATATTTTCCAAAGCATGATATTTGAAAGAAATAACAATATCTTCTAATTTAGAATCACTTTTCCAAATTATGCCGACAAAAGAAAAAGGCAGATTTTTCACCTGCCTTATAAACGTTTTGTATGTTCGTCATTTTCCCTGCGGTACAAAATGATAATGCGAACCATATCTCTCGAATGCTGCTTTGTCGAGTTCTTCGCGCACACTGGGGTGAGCCACCGAAATTATCAGTTTTGCCCTGTCCTGTAATGTGCGTCCGTAGAGGTTCACCGCGCCCTGTTCGGTTACCAGCCAGTGCATGTTGGAGCGTGTGGTCACAACACCCGCACCGGATGTCAACACGGGAGCTATTTTGCTGACGCCCTTTTCGGTGATTGAAGGCATGGCGATAATAGGTTTTCCGCCTATGCTCATGGAAGCGCCACGGATGAAATCCACCTGTCCGCCAACGCCGGAGAAGAATTTAGTCCCCAGCGAATCAGCGCAAACTTGTCCGGTGATGTCTACCTGCAATGCCGAGTTGATGGCGGTTACCTTGGGATTTTGGCAGATCACATTGATGTCGTTTGTATAACCCACGTCCATCATGGCTACACCCGGGTTGTCGTGGATAAAGTCATATACATTGGTAGACCCCATGAGGAAAGTGGCCACCATTTTCCCTTTGTCGATGTTTTTATTTTTACCGTTTACCACACCCGACTCCACGAGCGGCAGGATTCCGTCGGAAAACATTTCGGAGTGAACGCCGAGGTTTTTGTGGTTGCCCAACATGGAAAGTACCGCGTTGGGAATGGCGCCGATTCCCATTTGCAGGGTTGCGCCGTCTTCGACCAATTCGGCGACATATTTGCCTATTTTCAAGTCGGTATCACTGAGGGCCGGCATGGGCGGAGCATAAAGCGGAACGTCGCCCTGAACAAAAATGTCAATGTTTTCCACCTTTATCATGGCGTCGCCGAAAGCGCGTGGCACATATTTGTTGACAATCGCCACAACATGATCGGCATTTTCGATGGCTGCCAACGTGGCGTCAACCGAAGTTCCCAATGAGCAATAGCCGTGATTGTCGGGCGTGGATACCTGAATAAATACCACATTTACTTTCAGGTAGCCGTCGCGGATGAGCTTCTGCGTCTCGTGCAGAAAAACAGGAATGTAATCGGCCCAGCCTTCCTGCGTGGATTTGCGCACGTTGGAGCCTACAAAAAAAGATTCCAATTGAAATATTCCCTCGAACTCCATGTTGGCGTATGGGCAGGCCCCCTCGGTATGAATATGTTGTATTTTAACATTTTGCAGTTCCTTGTTTCTGCCTCTTTCGCACAATGCATCAATCAACAGATGGGGCGTTAATGCAACGCTGTGCATATGAACCCTGTCGTTGGATTTTACAACTTTAACCGCCTCTTCGGGGGTTACGAATTTAATCTGTTTCATATTTTTGTCAATTAACTTATTTATTCCAAAAATTAAGCGCGGCAAATATAAAATATATTTCCGCACAACACACTGCCGCCAGCCTACTGTTAACCAAAAAATAGGAGTAGCCGTTTTGATTATATTTTTTCCTGAATCGGGGTTACAAAACGATTACAATTTACAAAAAATCCTGCATGGCAAAAAGGCGGCGTTTCTGGCATCACTCCGCTGTGGAATGCAGGAGATAGAGCGTGTCACGTTTCGATTCCCGCGTTTTGGGATTTATATATTTTGACGACAATTTATTAACCCATACATGCCTGAGGGGGATAACTTCGGGCGGAGGATAATCACCCTGAAGGCGCTCCACCACTTTCTTGTCGGTAAATATCCAATTGCCGGGCTCTTTTAGTTTCTTAATAACGCTCACATCATTTTCCAACGGCTCCACCGGAATTTTCGAGTAAAAATAGAGTTCGTAGGAGCTGTAATTGTAGTTGTAGATTTTATCGTCGTCGTTGGCTCTTTCGTTGACAATTCCAGCAGCTTTCACCGAAGCCTGATCGCTGAAAATTTGCGGCGCGATATGCACATTAATAAAGAAACTCAACGTTATGGATGCCGCCATCGAAGGATATAGAAGCCTGACAAATTTCGGATTTTGCTTTCGTGTAGAAAAGAGCGCCAATGCCTGCATCAAAACGAAAACTGCCCACAGCAACAGATTTTTAACCGGAAAGAGCCATGTGATGAAAACAACTGTCGCAATGCCCAAGAGGATGGCGACAACATTTTGAAGCCACAGAAAATACCTGTAAAGTTTTTCCTTTTTCAGGCTCAGTGCCAACGCCAAATATTTGGCGGTCAGTATGGAGAAAAAAGGAACGATGGAAAGAATATAGTTGGGCAGTTTTCCCTTCGATATGGTTAGAACAATGAAATAAAACCAAATGCCCGAAAAGAGAAAAAACTCGCGTGCATGGAACCTGTGCTTAATCAGCCATTTAAAATTGAAAAATATGGACGAAAAAAGCGACAGCATCCACGGAATAAACAGGTAGAGCAGAATTACAGCAAAATAGGAATAGTCGTTGCGCATGGCGCCCAGTTCACCCTGCATCCGCCCAAAATTGTTTGTCCAATAGTAGAAACGGATGCCTTCCATCCCAAATTGATTGTAAAGACCTGATAATGCTGGCAGTGTAAAGGCGAACGCTAATACAATACCGATATACCACCTGATGTCGGCGAACCGTTTAAACTGTTTGGTGAAAACGAGATGCCCCAAAACAGCAAAACCGGGAACAACAGCGCCCACTGGACCTTTGCAAAGCATGGCCAGCCCGATACCTGCAAAGCCGAGCATACAATTGAGCGTCCGTTTTTTTTTTATAAAATCGTAGAGTTGCCATAGCGCGAACGCCACAAAAGGCATCATCACCGAATCGGTGTGAATATCCATGTAATACAAAAAGAAAACTTCGGAAGTGGCAAAAAGCGCCGCCGCCAAAATTCCGGTGCGTTTACCATACATGCTCTGTCCCAGCCGATATGTCGAATAAACGCCGAAGAGAGCCAGAAGCAAAAACGACAGTTTAAAAGCAAAATTGGACAGCCCGAAAACGTGAAAAGATAAAGCGGCAAGCCAGAATGTCATGGGCGGCTTTTGGTCGTAGGGCTCGCCGTGGACTTTCAGGTTTATCCAGTCTCCGGTTTCATAAACTTCGCGTGCAATGGTTGCATATTTGCTTCCGTCGCGCGTAACGCTGATAAACAAACCTGCCGTATATACCACAAGGGTAAGCAAAATAAAAATTATGGCAATGTAACCGGAAGGGCTACGGAAAAATGCTTTCATCGATTTTACATCAAAAAATAACCTCGATACTCTCTTCATATACATTGCGTTACATCATTCCGTTTTCGAAACTTTCTTTTTCAATTGCAGCACCTGACCCACATGGATCGGGTCGCCCACGTTTATCTGATTCATTTTATAAAGTTGTTTGAGTTTGATGCCATAATATTGCGAAATGTGATGCATCGATTCGCCATTGTTGACAACATGATAGTTATAGAGTCCGCGCGCTTGTTTTTTCTTGGCTTGCAGATATATAATTTCGTCAGGTTTGGGTTCCATCCCGTCGGGGTAATCGTTGAATTTGCGCAATTCCCACGCTTTTTTGCCAAATTCCTGCGCCAGTATTTCAAATGTGTCTCCCTGTCGGGTTACGGCGGCTTTCATCCTGTTGTGTGGAATGATGGGACGTGCGCTGTAAGGATTTATCAGCAAATTCTTATTGAAAGAAGAACCCTGAGAAATCTCCTCAAACTGAACCATTTCGCGCACCGTCATTTTGTGGTCGAGGCGCCAAAGCTGATGTTCCTCAATGATGTCGATCAGCAGTTTGTCGTATTGCGGATTGGTGGCATAGCCGCATTTTTTCAATTCGCGTGCCCAGCCCGCATAATCGGTGGCTTTGAGTTTGAACAGAGGGGCGTATCGCTGATTGTTAATCAAAAAATTGGTATGGTCGACATACGAATCTTCAACGTTTTTATATTTTCGGAAGCACTCGTTTTTTGCATCGTCGTCGTAGTAGGTTCTCCCTCCCGACCATTGAGAACCGCATTTTATGCCGAAATGATTGTTCCCCTTCTTAGCCAATCCGCTGTTTCCGTCGGCCGATTCGAGGCAGGCCTGCGCCATTTTGATGCTGGCGGGCACTCCGCTCCGGTTCATCTCGCTGATTGCCAGCAACTGATATTTTTCAATGTAATCTTTGCGCGACATGCGCTGAGCCTGCATCATTCCCGCAAACATCACCAAAAATAATAAACATGCGATTTTTCTCATCATGATGGTTATGACTTGAATTTCCCGTAAAAATAATTTTATTGATCGAAAAGTCGTATTTTTAACCGAATTTCTTGTTAACAACAGGCGTATAATTCTTGGTAAAGCGATGAAAATTAACATACAGGTTTTGTGCGTCCAAAAAAAATTAAGCATATGGAATGGAAAGAAATAAAAATATCTTATCGCGAATACGACGGCATTGACCGGTTGCCCGACGAGTGGAAATGGCTGGTAGAAAAGGCTCGCGAGGTGGCAAAAAATGCGTGGGCTCCCTATTCGAATTTTAACGTTGGCGCCGCTGTGAAGCTGACAAACGGCGTCATACTAACGGGTAACAACCAAGAGAATGCCGCCTATCCCGATGGGCTGTGCGCCGAACGCACCGCACTGTTTTATGCCAATGCCAACTATCCCAACGATGCAGTCGAAGTTGTGGCCGTAACCGCAGGCAATGCTAACGGATGGCTTCCTCAACCGGTGACGCCCTGCGGAAGTTGCCGACAGGTTTTCCTCGAAATAGAAACTCGATTCGGAAAACCCATAAAAATCATATTGGCTGGCGAAGAAAAAGTATGGGTTTTCGACGGCGCCGACTCCATCATACCGTTCAATTTCACAGCCGCGTCGATGCTCTGAGCGGGGTATCCTTTAAGCTGAGCGATTGCCATGTCGAAATGTCAATTATTGCTGTTGAGCATACGTATGGCTGCCGGCAACGCTTCTTCGAAACTGGAATAGATATTTTCTTCGCCGATAATCGCTGTAATTCCTCCTTTTTTGAGTTCGTCGTGCACCTCGGCGCGCACACCGGAGAGTACCACTTTCTTACCGTGGCTTTT
>WRIQ01000074.1 GCA_009782655.1 Prolixibacteraceae bacterium | reverse complement strand
CCTAATGGTGAGATTTTTGGCAAAGATGACGAAATTGTCACCCTTTTCGTTATCTCTTTATGGGGGCACCGTGACGATAAATAAACAGAAAACGGAGCAAGTTATTTTTATTAACTTTATCTTTTTTAGTTCGTTAGCGGCAAAAAAGGAAAACAGAGCCATTTTTGCTTATGAAAGATACAATCATCTTCATGCTCGGAAATGAAAAGATGAATGTGATGCATTTGAAATCCAAAGAAATTGAAAGAGGTCATCAAATAAAAGCCTGAAAAATTTGGCTATCCCTGCGGCGTTTGAAGCAGGCCATTGGTGATCGATTATATCCAAAACGCTTTGGGAATTTTATCCAGAAAAGCACATATTTACAATTTGTTACATATAAATCTGTTTCAGGATGGCAAGTTTATATTGTTCGGGGAAAAGACGAAATAATTTTCGGGGAAATTTTCTTCGGGGTCGCTGGGAATCTCTTTAAAGATACCGTAAACCGTCGATCCGCTGCCCGACATGGAAGCATAGACAGCACCCATATCATAGAGTTTTTGTTTTATGCAGGCTATCTCGGGATAAATCTCAAAGACCGGCTTCTCGAAATCGTTGACCAACTGCGATTTCCATCTGTCGACGGGTTGCATGACGATTTGCGAAACCGGAATTTCGGATTTCTGCGGTTCTATTTTACTGTAAGCCAAAGCAGTAGACACGCTGATAGGCGGCTTCACCAAAATAATGCGATAATCGGATAAATCGACGGAAATGGGAGAAAACACATCGCCAACGCCTTCCGCCAAAACAGGCTTGTTGGTAATGAAAAAAGGACAGTCGGAGCCCAAATTGACGGCCAACTGCCGAAGTTCATCGTCGGATAATTTCAGACAAAACATAGAATTGAGCAGTTCGAGCATAAAGGCCGCATCGGAAGAACCACCGCCCAATCCAGCGCCAAAGGGAATCGCCTTATGCAGGTGGATTTTCACGGATGGTAAACCGTAGCGCCCACTAAGCAGTTTATATGCCCTGACAACCATATTTTTGTCGACAGGTAAATCCAGTTTCATTCCCGATGTTTGAAAATGGAAATCGGAACTGTGCAAAACCTCCAATATATCGAAAAAAAACACCGGATAAAATACCGTCTCGATATTGTGATACGAATCGCTACGGCGTTCAACAACATTTAAACCTAAATTTATTTTAGCATTCGGGAAAACAATCATGACAAATTATGAAAAACATTACGCTCATTTAAAATTAAAGCAAAAAGAAATAAGCGCGGTTATTTTCGCAGTGTTTTTTTGTACATTTTCAGTTTTTTTTGTGCAAAAATAAGAATAAAAAACCTCAAAATCCTACAAAAACAAACAGAATCGAATAAAATACTCGATTCTGTTATAATACTCGTACCCCGAACGGGACTCGAACCCATAGCCTACAGCTTAGAAGGCTGTTGCTCTATCCAATTGAGCTATCGGGGCTTTAAAAGCGGTGCAAATATAGAAATTCTCTTTGGAATATGGGAATTACAAGATTATTTTTTTGAAATGAAGACGCCCTAAAACGTTACAGTATCTGAATAATAAGGGATAGCACAAGTTCATCTCAACGTAAAGCGCCGAAAGAAGTTCGAAATCGCCCAATTTTGCAGGTACAAACAAAAAATTGTAGGATGACAATGAAAAAACTCTATTTTTACACTTTGGATAAAACGATAACCATTGACGGTTTTCAGCCTTGGCTACAATTAAAATTTTTTTGCAACAAGTGCCTCAATAAAGTTTATTTAACTATCAATATTATGAAATTAAGAATGAAACTGATGGCCATCAGCATGATGATTACCTGTGGCAGCGCAATGGCGCAGCAAAATAACGCCCGACAAATTGAAGCTTGGATAACCACCGCCGACAGGTCGAAACTTTTTGAAAAACAATCCGTGGAAATCTCTTTCTCCAACGACGCCCGCGGAGGAATTCCCATCGTAATCGACGAGCAACATTCCATGCAATCTGTCGATGGTTTTGGATTTTCACTGACCGGCGGAAGCGCCGAATTGATGATCAAGATGGATAAGGCTGAACGCTCAAAGCTGCTGGAAGATTTATTTTCGAAAAAAAACAGTGACATAGGCGTCAGCTACATACGCCTGACAATCGGCGCTTCCGACCTGAATAGCTTTGTGTTCTCGTACAACGACCTCCCCGAAGGAGAAACCGATTTCACGCTTTCGAAGTTCGACTTAGCTCAAGACAAAATTGATGTTATCCCAGTTATAAAAGAGATCCTGGCCATCGACCCGGATATAAAAATTATGGCCTCTCCTTGGTCGCCGCCCGTGTGGATGAAAACAAACGGACGGGTGAAAGCCGGCTCGTTGAAAAAAGAGTGTTACGAAGTTTACGCCCTCTACTTCGTGAAGTATATTCAGGAGATGGCCAAACATGGAATAAAGATAGATGCCATCACCATTCAGAATGAGCCCATCAACGCCAACAATACGCCCAGTATGCGCATGAATGCCGCCGAACAAACCGATTTTATAAAAAATCATTTGGGGCCAGCATTTCAAAAGAACAGCATAAAAACCAAGATTGTCCTCTTCGATCACAACCTTGACCGCCCTGATTATCCGTTGACTGTGTTGAGGGATCCGGAAGCTGCACAATATGTTGATGGTTCGGGATTTCATCACTATGGCGGCGACATGAGTGCCATGTCCATCCTGCACAATGCACGCCCCGACAAACACCTTTATTTCACCGAACAAATGGTTGTTGAGAGACCCGACAGCCGCTCCATCGCCATCGCCTCGCAAGTTAAAAGGCTCATTATCGGAGCTATGCAGAACTGGAGCCGCAATGTTATATTGTGGAATTTCGCCGCCGACCCCAATAACGATCCCCACACCGACGACGGCGGATGCCCCATGTGTCAGGGCGCTGTTACCATAGACGGGAACAAGGTGTCCAAAAATATCGCCTATTACGTCATCGCACATGCCTCAAAATTTGTGCGCCCCGGTTCGGTACGCATCGCTTCGTCGCAACAGGGAAGCCCGTCGGTAGCGCTCACCACCGACGAGGAACAACGCGAAGTGGTCAGGGTGGCTGTCATCGAAAACCGGGATGTTCTGCCCAACATTGCCTTCAGGACTCCCGAAGGAAAAATTGCGCTCATCGTGGTGAACGACAGCTACGCCATTCGCTCTTTCAAAGTGCAGTATAAAGGACAATATGCCAATCTGCAACTGGAACCGGGTTCTGCCGGAACCTATATCTGGGAGTTGTAACCGTTTCGATATTCGAAAATCAGCAGTCAGTCGCAGAAATAATCAGTCATGTATATTCAAATGGGCAATTGGGGTTTATTCAACCACTACCCTGCTGCTTCCCGAATGACCCAAAAATTCGGGAGCGTATTGGCATTGAATGGTCGACATTCCGTTGGCAAAATCGCCGGTATTGTTTACCAGTGATACGTATTCGAATGTGTAGGTTCCCTTTGGCAGAAAGTTGAAAAAGAACTGTGTTGACGCATCTTTTGTGGTTTCATAATATGCGACGCTTTCACGCCAAACCATTCCGGAACGTTGGTCGGCAGGTTCGAAACAGGCGGCACGCAAATCTTTCATAGCCACAAATTCAAGGTTGCGGTCGGTGGTTATCACCAGACGTGTGATGATTCTGTCGCCTTTTGTAACCTGCGCCTGCTCAATGGGAATCATGCTGGTTTTGTTGCCTTCCGTCTTTTCGACGAACAATTTTTTCGTAACAGAAAGGGCTCCTCCCTGCACTTCTACTTTGTCAACATCTTGATAATATTGCCAGTACACGGCGCCCCAGCCAATTCCAGCATCCTCTTTCTTAACGGAGACATTGCCCATTTTGGCCGTGACCTCCGCGCCCGGTATGGTTTTCTTGAAATATCCTGTTCCGGCTTCCCTGCTTGCAGCTTCAACCTTTTTCCCATTGATTTTGATTTCTGCTTTCCCCTCTCCTGCCAGCCAGTCGTCGCCATAGTTCAGCAATGCGTAAACGGCATCGGCTGTTGATATGGGAGAATCCCAGCGTTGCGCCTGCTTTTGTTTGAGCAGCCATATTTTCATTTCTTCGATGGCGTTTTCGTCGTTTCCTGCTTCCGCAAAAGCTTCCAAAATCGCCGTTTGGACGCTGACGGGGCGTTCGTTCCAAAAGTATCCGGCAGTATTTCGCGCCCAATACATACCCATTTCATCGGTTTTCAGGGCGTTCTCTTTCAACGATTCCAATATTTCGCCGACCAGCGTTGTTTTTCCATTGCGATGGCTAATAATCGCCGTGGCGGCTTTTCCGTAGAGTGTTGCCTGTGTCCAGTATTTTTCGGCTTGGGAAGTATAATATTCTTTGGCTTCCGCAGCCGCCTCGCTCACCGGAAAATCAAAATAAAACGAGCGCATATGCAGATAAAACCATTGCATATCGCCGATGCACATCTCCGTTTTGAAATCTTTATTGTTTTTTTTCAACGCTTCGAAGTCGCGGGATATCTGCTGATCGACATAATAAAGCGCCCTTTTGAGCCATTCAGGGTTTTCGTCCTTTGTGTTTGTCATTTTGTAATAACGCGCCATTCCCATCAGTATGGTTTGCGTAATGTAGCGGCTCTCTCCCATTCCTTCAAACCAAGAAAATCCTCCCGACGGTTTTTGCAAACTCACAAGCTTATCGAAATATTTCTGCGACTGGTTTTTCTGCCTGTTCAAATCGAAAAGCAGAGCGATGCGGCGTTTTTGTTCCGTTTCGTCCTGCGCAGCCATCACCCAAGGCGTTTCCTCGAGCAGCATATTTTTCAATTCGCTGTTTTTCTCCAAACTTGACAGAAGCGCCTCGCGGCCGCCCTGTTCTTTTTTCCACAGATCGAATACGGCCGCCAGTTTCGGGGTTGCGTTTGCCATGTACGATGCCAGACTGTTTGCATAAAAAGCGGTGAAATAGTCGATGGCGTTTTCGTTCTGCGGCGCCGACAAAGTGGGCAAAGCTTGTACAGCATACCAGACCGGATTGGATGAAAATTCGATGCTCAAACTTTTCGACTCCACATTTTTAGCGCGATTCAGTAAGCTCTCGAAGCGGAAATTGCGGGTTTGTTTGCCACGAACAGCCAGCGGCATACTTTCGGTTACCACCACTTTGTCGGGTAAAACCGGCAGGAAATGTTGTTCGCCATCGCTGAACGCCCCTGCCTGTGCAATCACTTTCGCCGTTACCAGTTCGTAACCCGAAAACTCCGTGATGCCCCATGCTACGGCTTTCGTTTCGCCGGCGGCCAAAGTCACATTGTGAATGGTATTGTCTTTCAGGGCGATGGGCTTTTCAGTTTCAGGGTCAATCAGCTCAAAACGTACATTGCCCGACAATGTTTCTTCCGTCAGGTTTACGACGTTGGCCATGAGCGTGAGCTTATCGGAACGGCGCACAAAACGCGGCATATTGAGCTGTACCATCAGCTCTTTTTGAGTTACGGTTTGTGACTCGCTGCTTCCGTAAAATAAATCGCACGTGTGCGCCAGCATTTTCACGTTCCACTTTGTGAGGCTTTCGGGAACGGTGAATGAAAATTTAATATTTCCATCCTTGTCGGTTTGCAATTGCGGATAAAAGAAAGCCGTTTCGTTGAAATTGGCGCGTATCTTCACCTCTTCAGAGCTTCCGGAACCCATGTCCGCTGTTGAAACGGCTCCGACGACACTCTCTTTTCTCTGCGCCCCGAATGCCATAACCACTACTTCATCAACAACATCGGCTTGAGCAACCATAGGAACCTCACCTGTACCAATGCGCGAATTTACCAATTCGGAGCTCAAAACGCCACGCATCACAAATTCGTTAAATCTGCTTCCGCTTTTCATGTATCGGCTTAGCCCAAACCAGTTCAATTCGTTCAACATTAGAATATTTTTTTCATTGATAGTTTTTACCTCAAAGGATCGCGAAGCATAATAGGGGATAAAATTATCTGAGTTCCACCGGGGGGTATAGGGAATAGACAAATTGAAGGAAGGAGTGAATGTCCACAAATGGCTGCGAATGGCGTCGAGGGAAGCGTCGTACATGGAAATC
>WRIQ01000073.1 GCA_009782655.1 Prolixibacteraceae bacterium | reverse complement strand
GTTTATCTTCATTGCCAAAGAAAAAACAACATACGCTGTAATTGAAAAAAGCATGAAAACCATCATCTCGAGACTGGCTAAACAGGCTTCCCATACGGAAAACAGTTCAGGATAAAGATTGGAAGCGTTCAGAAACGAATCAGTATTTCAACCCAAATCTTATTTTTCGATGTATCGGGATTTTTCTGGGGAAAGACATTACAAATTGCTTATGGCATATACAGAGCTGAATACAATTGAATTTTTTAACGCAGGATATAGTTATACCAAAATACAAAGCGAAAACAGGTTTGTCAACTGTAAAATAAAAACCCCATGGTTGTTAATAAATATTAAATTTGTGGGATTTGAAGTGGCAATTATACAGTTTTACAAAGCATCTCTGTTTTTATATGTTTTTTTTTTACGATGTTTCTATCTTTGTAGCAAATGAAGAAAAAATAAATGGCTGGATATAAAAAAATCAGAAAAGCGTTGGTTTCAGTGTTTCATAAAAACAATCTCGACAAGATAATACTGAAACTGCACAAGCTTGGTGTAGAAATATATAGCACGGGCGGAACATACAATTTTATCCAATCGCTTGATGTTCCCGTGAAAGCCGTTGAAGATCTGACGGGTTACCCGTCCATTCTCGGAGGACGTGTGAAAACGCTCCACCCTGGTGTTTTTGGCGGCATTCTGGCGCGGCGCGAAAACAGCGGCGACCAAGAACAACTCGCACGATACAACATCCCCTCCATCGATTTGGTGATTGTTGATTTATATCCTTTTGAAGAAACCCTTGCTTCGGGAGCTTCACAGCAGGAGATAATCGAAAAAATAGACATCGGCGGGATTTCGCTGATACGCGCCGGCGCCAAAAACTATAAAGATGTGGTTATCATTCCTTCGCAGGACGAATACAAAACACTTTTCGAAATTCTGGAGAAAAGCGACGGCGTAACAACCCTCGACGAACGCAAATGGTTTGCCATGCACGCTTTTGGAGTTTCGTCGCATTACGATGCGGCCATTTTTTCGTGGTTCTGCAAGGGCAATGAAAAGAAGCGGATAAGCCTCAACGACGGCAAAGTGTTGCGTTATGGCGAAAATCCGCACCAGTCGGCAACTTTCTACCAATACAACAATAGTGCCGCGCCCGAGAGCATTGCCCAAGCCAAAGTTTTGCAGGGCAAAGAGTTGTCGTACAACAATATGCTCGACGCCGACGCAGCATGGAAATCGGCTTCCGATGCTTACAATTCGATAAACCATCTGGAGCAAAAGCAAGTGGTGTCGGTTGTTAAACACCTGAATCCTTGTGGGCTGGCAGCCGCCTCCAGCATCGAAGAAGCTCTCGAACTGGCTTGGAAAGGCGATCCCATATCGGCATACGGCGGAATTATCTGTTTCACCGGTATAGTGACCACTGATATTGCCATCTGGTTTGACAAAAAATTTGTTGAAATCATAATAGCGCCCGGGTTTACTGCCGAAGCGCTCGAAATTTTCGGCAGGAAGAAGAATTTGCGCCTTCTGGAAACGCCTGTCAGACGGGAAATTGCCGGCGAAAAGGTAATCCGTTCCATCAGCGGCGGCATTCTCATTCAAGATGAGGACGAGGGTAGCGACACGCAATTCGACAATGTAACAGTCGCCGTTTTCGACCAGCACAAGATGAATCTGGCCCGATTCGGTATCACAGCCTGCAAACACCTGAAAAGCAACGCCATTGCATTGGTCACCGAAAACAGCGACGGCTCGTTTTGGCTCACCGGAGCCGGCATGGGGCAACCCAACCGCCTCGACAGCCTGCGCCATCTGTCTATTCCGCGGTTCAAACTGAAAGAAGGCGCCAAGATGAAAGATTCCGTACTGGTTTCCGATGCTTTTTTCCCGTTTAGCGACAGCATTGACGCCGCCAATAAATTTGGCGTGAAATACATTGTCGAGCCCGGCGGCAGCATCCGCGACCAGGAAGTTATCGACGCTTGCAATCAGTACGGCATTGCCATGCTGTTCACACGGAAAAGGCATTTTCGCCATTAACGAATTAATTTGAAAAACAATAAAATACAAATAAATGGGATTATTTTCTTTCTTCACACAGGAAATTGCAATCGATCTTGGTACAGCCAATACCATAATCATACACAACGATAAAATTGTGGTTGACGAACCTTCGATTGTCGCTATCGACCTGAAATCGGAAAAATTGGTGGCCATCGGCGAAAAAGCGCGGCAAATGCAGGGCAAGACCCACTCCAACCTGAAAACAATCAGGCCGTTGCGCGATGGCGTCATTGCCGATTTCAATGCTGCCGAGCAGATGATCAGAGGCATGATCAGAATGATGAGTTCCAAACACCGGCTTTTTTCGCCCTCGCTGAAAATGGTGGTTTGCATTCCTTCGGGAAGCACCGAAGTGGAAGTGAGAGCAGTACGCGACTCGTCGGAACATGCCGGCGGCCGCGAAGTCTATATGATTTATGAGCCCATGGCGGCTGCCATAGGAATAGGTCTCGACGTGGAAGCGCCCGAGGGGAACATGGTTGTCGACATAGGCGGCGGAACAACAGAAATCGCTGTTATTTCGCTGGGGGGTATTGTCACCAATAAATCAATCCGCATTGCCGGCGACGACCTCACCGCCGATATTATGGAATACATGCGCCACCAGCATAATCTCAAAATCGGCGAGAGAACGGCGGAAGAGATTAAAATACAGGCAGGCTCCGCATTGCCTGTCCTTGACAATCCTCCCTCCGATTTTGTTGTGCAGGGCCCCAACCAGATGACTTCGTTGCCCATCGAAGTGCCTGTTTCGTACAAGGAAATGGCGCACTGTCTCGAAAAATCGCTCTCTAAAATTGAAATGGCGATTCACAGCGCCCTGGAACAAACACCGCCCGAATTGTATTCCGATATCGTCAAAAACGGAATCTGGTTGGCCGGCGGTGGCGCTCTGCTGCGTGGACTCGACAAAAGGCTCAGTGATAAACTCGGCATTCCTTTCCACATCGCTGAAGACCCACTACGGGCAGTGGTTAGAGGTACCGGCATCGCATTGAAAAATGTGGAAAAATTCTCATTCATCATACGTTAAAATTGGATATTTCCTGATATGTGGGGGCTAATCAGGTTTTTATACAAACGGCAGTCGGTATTGATTTTTATTCTGTTAGAAGCAGTCGCATTTTTCCTGATCCTTAACAGCAATGATTTTCAACGCTCGCGATTTCTCAATTCCGCCAACTACATATCGGGAACCATATACAAAAATTACAGCGCCGTTCTAAACTATTTCAGGCTGGTTTCCATAAACAATGATTTGGTTGGGGAGAATGCCAAATTGCGACAAAACCTGCTAAACCAATCGCAGGCGGTTTATCGCGCAGAGTTGGCGGGATTTGCCGCCAACAGCAGCGAATATATGATTCGCCCGGCAAAGGTCATCCGCAATTCGGTGAACAAACAGCACAACTACATTACTTTCAACAAAGGCGAAAAAGACGGCGTGCAAATCGATATGGGCGTGTTTACCTCCGATGGCGTGGTGGGTGTAATAAACCATGTTTCCGAATCCTATTCCACGGCCATCTCGGTATTGAACCTCCAGTGGAATATATCGGCCAAGCTGAAGAGAAACAAATATTTCGGATCGCTGTCGTGGGACGGACAGGATTATCAGTTTGCACAATTGAACGAAATTCCTTTCCATGTTGAAATCGAAATCGGCGACACGGTGGTCACCAGTGGATATTCGTTCATTTTCCCCGAAGGGCTGATGCTCGGAATTGTCGAAGGATTCGGCAAGGAGGGCGGCGACAATTTTTACTCCATCCATGTGAAACTTTCCGTCGATTTCAAATCGCTGTCATACGTCGAGATATTGGAAAACAAAAAACGCCCCGAAATAGAAAGCCTTCAAAAAATGAACAACGATGGTAAAAATATGGATTAAATATCTGGTTTTGTTTGTTGTTGTGGTGCTGGTTCAGGTTTTATTGCTGAATCAGATACAATTCAGCGGCTACCTGAATCCGTATGCCTATGTTTTATTCATTCTGCTGCTGCGCGTCTCCACGCCGCGGAATCTGGTTTTGATTCTTTCATTCCTACTGGGACTCACCATCGATATCTTCTCCGACACGCTGGGACTTCACGCAGCCGCAACAACCGCACTGGGCTTTTTCAGGACGCCCGTCATCGAACTCATCTCGCTACGCGAAGAAGATCAGGCCAACTACCCCGGACTGAAACAAAACGGATTCAAATGGTTTTTCCTATATGCAACCATCCTTGTGTTGATTCATCACTTTTCACTGTTCTTTATTGACGCGTTTACGCTTGCAAATTTTCTGAAAATACTTGCAAGAACGTTATTGAGTTCAGCTTTTTCTATCTTTGTGATCGTATTGAGTCAATACATGTTTTTCAGAGAGTGAAGGAATAAAAATAAATGGACATAAATTCTAAAAGGAAATATGTTGTCATATCCATTTTTATTCTTGTCGGACTGGCATATTTAATCCGGCTGTTTTTTTTGCAGGTAGTTGATACCCGATATAAAAATTTTGCCACAAACAATGTTTTACGCAAAGAAGTCCAGTATCCGGCAAGAGGACTGATATATGACCGCAATGGCGAGTTGCTTGTATACAACAAGGCAGCCTACGATTTGCTGGCCACGCCTCGCGAAATACAACCTTTCGACACGCTGGAATTGTGCAACCTTCTGGAAATAAGCATCGACGAGCTTCGTCAAAAACTGAAGGAAGCCATTGAATATTCGCGCTACAAAGCGTCGAGGATTGTGACCCAAATTTCGCCTGAGAAATATGCGGTATTGCAAGAGCAACTGTTCAAGATGAAAGGTTTCTATGTTCAAGCCCGGACATTGCGGCAATATCCGAAACCCATGGCGGCGCACGTGTTGGGCTACGTAAGCGAAGTTTCGCGAAGCACAATAGGACAGAATCCGTATTATAAACCGGGCGACTATATCGGCGCCAGCGGTATCGAGAAGTCGTATGAAAATGAGCTTCGCGGTAAAAAAGGCGTAAAATATTTTATGGTTGATGTACACAACCGCCCACAGGGAAGTTTCAGAAATGGTGCAGCCGATACTACGGCTGTAATAGGGCGTAATCTGACATCAAGCCTCGACACGCGCATGCAAGAATACGGCGAATTGCTCCTGCAAAACAAGCGCGGCAGCATTGTGGTCATTGATCCTTCGACGGGCGAAGTGCTGGCAATGGCCAACCTGCCCAGTTACGATCCCAACCTGCTGGTAGGCCGCGAGCGGGGCGCCAATTATTCCGAACTGGCAAAAAACCCGTTGCAACCCCTGTTCGTCAGGGCGTTGATGGCAGAATATCCGCCCGGTTCAACCTTTAAGATGGCCAATGCACTCATCGCCCTGCAGGAAGGAGTCATCACGCCCCACACCCGTTACCAATGTATAGGAGGCTATCATGCCGGCTCTTTTACGATGGGCTGCCACCACGACCAATCATTCGATGTGGTGGGCTCCATCGCGAAATCGTGCAACGCATATTATGCCTATGCTTTCCGCGCCATATTGGAAAATCCCAAATATGGCGACGAAAAATCCACATATGACGTAAAAAAAGCTTATAACCAGTGGCGCGACTATCTTCTTAAAATGGGATTTGGGCGCAGCCTCGCCACCGACTTCGCTTATGAAAAACGCGGGTTGGTGCCCTCGGAAACCAATTACGAACAAAGGACTTTCAAAGGCAACAGGTGGCGCGCCCTGCAAATTATTTCGGTCGCAATAGGACAGGGCGAATTAGGGGTCACGCCCCTGCAACTGGCAAACTATGCAGCCATGATTGCCAACAGAGGATACTATTATATACCCCACATTGTGAAAGATGTGGAAGGACTGGGAATCGACGAGCGTTTTACCAAACCGGTTTATGTGGGAATCGACCGCGACCATTTCATTCCCGTAATACAGGGAATGGAAGAAGTGATGAAAGCGGGAGGAACGGGAGCTATGTCGTATGTGCCGGGAATTACCATTTGCGGAAAAACAGGAACCGTGCAAAATCCCCATGGCCCCAACCATTCTGTATTTATGGCCTTCGCCCCGAAAGACAATCCACGGATAGCGGTATCGGTATATATCGAAAACGGA
>WRIQ01000072.1 GCA_009782655.1 Prolixibacteraceae bacterium | reverse complement strand
CCCGGCTCGCCATCCAGCGCTTCTATTTCGAGACCGGTGTCGTCGGCAAAGCAATTCATGCCGTATTTGTTGAAAACATGCCACGCTTTTTGCGAAGCGTTTCCTTCCAAGGTAAGCTGATCTTCGGGGGGATCTTCCATGCAGCCGATATCGCGGAGCGACAAAATTTCAAATTCATCGCCCACAAGTTTTGTCACTTCTTCAATCTTGTGTGCATTATTGGTAGCAAAAACCAGTTTCATAATTTTATATTTCCTGTTCGAACAAAAATAAGAAAGATTTCGGGAATCATATTTTATGTAGCGAGGATGCTCTGATTTTGACTCCCAAAACTCGCAACTCCCAGACTATCTGTTCTGTACGCATAAATTACAATCCGGCAATCTGCCTGATTTTTTCGATGATGGTTTGCGCCAACTCGTCGGCCTCTTGGGGCGATAAAGCTTCCGAATAGATACGAATTATCGGCTCGGTATTCGATTTACGAAGATGAATCCACGATTTGGGAAAATCAATTTTCACACCGTCGATGTCGTTTACCTGCTCATTCTTGTACAACTCTTTGATTTGCGCCAGAATTTTATCTACATCGATTTTCGGCGTCAATTCGATTTTATTTTTCAAAATGAAATAATCGGGATATGTTTCCCGCAGTTGCGAACATTTCAGGCCGCTTTTCGCCAAATGGGTGAGAAACAGGGCTACTCCAACCAAAGCATCGCGCCCGTAGTGACTTTCGGGATATATTATTCCGCCGTTTCCTTCGCCGCCGATAACGGCATTCACCGCTTTCATTTTGGCGACAACATTGACTTCGCCAACAGCCGAGGCATAATATTTCCTGCCATGTTTTTCAGTAATATTGGGCAGGGCGCGGCTCGACGAGAGGTTGGAAACCGTATTCCCGGGGGTTTTCCCCAACACATAATCGGCAATCGCCACCAACGTATATTCCTCGTTGAAAGCGGTTCCATCCTCATTCAGGATGGCAAGCCTGTCAACATCGGGGTCGGTAACAAAAGTCACATCGACGTTGCTTTCGCGGGTAATCCGGCAGGTATCAATCAGATTCTCGAGGAGGGGCTCCGGGTTGTGAGCAAAAATCCCTGTGGGTTCGCAGTTTATTTCAACCACCCTGCGAACTCCCAAAGCTTTTAAAAGACGTGGCAAAACGATTCCTCCCACCGAGTTAACAGCATCGACAGCCACCTTGAAATCTGCATTCTCAATCGCCTCCACATCAACCAATTTCAGCGATTTCACCAACTCGATATGCCGATCTGTGTAATCTTTTTCGACTACTTTCCCCAGTTGCCCTACATCGGCAAAGGTAAAATTCTCGTCATCGGCAATTTTCAACACTTGTGCGCCATCGTCGCCCGACAAGAACTCGCCCTTGCTGTCCAGCAGTTTCAGTGCATTCCACTGCCCGGGATTGTGGCTGGCCGTGAGGATGATTCCGCCGCCGGCTTTTTCTTCAGTAACGGCAATTTCGGTGGTGGGCGTTGTTGCCAAGCCGATGTCGACCACGTTGCAGCCCATTCCGGTGAGCGTGGAAATGACCAATGAAGCGACCATCTGCCCCGATATACGTGCATCGCGACCTACAACAACGGTTATTTTTTCAGCCTGATTTTGCTTTTTCGACCAAGTTGCATATGCAGCGGTGAATTTTACAACATCGAGCGGCGTCAGACCTTCGCCCGGCTTTCCACCGATGGTTCCCCTGATTCCGGAGATCGATTTTATTAATGCCATAGTTTTGTTTTTAATTTTTACAAATATAGTGAAAGTTGAGAGGAAGCGGGAGCTCGCTCACAGTTTCACTGAACACATCTCATGTTTTGTGAAAATGTTGAAAGCTTACATTCACTCCAGTTCGTCCAACTCTTTCAATGTTTTTTTCAATTTGGTCAGGTAAGCGCCATACGCCTTGTGAAAAATCCAGCGCAACAGAAGATAAAACATCAGCGCAACCAATGCAAAAATCAGCACACATATCGACATCAGGCCAATGGTAGTGGCTATGTCCGGTTTGTTGGCGCCCAACCCAATATAAACGCCTGTCATAAAAGCTGCCGCGAAAAGTATAACAACTATGAAAAGTGCCATGCTCAGCAACCGTTTGTACATGGTGAGCAGGCTTATCATTTTTTTAAGTGTCTTCCGGAGATTGCCGCTGATAAGGCCTCGTTTTTTCACCTGAAGGTATTTGAAAAAAATAAACAGAAACACGCCCAGAATGAATATGTTGAATATTCCGCTTGCGACAATTATCCATTGCGGGATTTTCGAATCAAGATAACTTTCCGGCGACAATTTCCGAAAAATAATCTCTCCCAGCACGGTGAAAATAATTAATACGAAAACTATGACAAACCCTGTTTTCAGATTTTTGTCGATGCGCTCAATCAGGCTTGATGTGCGCTTGCTGAGCATCGCCTGTATTTTCTCTTCGGTAAGCTTGTCCCGCCCGTCGTTATCGGCCGAAACTTGGCTCCATGCTTTTTTTAAATCTTTCATTTTCATGGCAATTCTTTTTCGGACGACATCATTTTTTTCAATTTCTTTTTTATCCGGTTCATCTTCACGCGCACATAGTTTTGCGTGATGCCGGTAATCTCGGCTATTTCCTCGAAACTTTTATCTTCGAGATAGAGTAGGATAATGGATTTTTCCACTCCTGTAAGTTGGGAAACAGCGCTCCTCAGCAGTTTCAGATTTTCTTCGGTTTCGACCGCATAATCTTCATTTATGATTTGGAAATTATGCACGTCAAGGGGTGTGCGGTCGGGTTGGCGTTTTTGTTTTTTAAAAGATGTAATGGCTGTGTTGAGGGCCACACGGTACATCCATGTCGAAAACTTGGATTCGTTGCGAAACGAATGGAACGACTGCCACAATTGTGCAAGAATCTCCTGCATCAAATCGCGCTTGTCGTCCTCATTGTCGCAATAAATGTTGCAAACTTTGTGGATGATTCCCTGATTAACCTGAACTATTTCTAAAAACTGCTTTTCCATCGTCTACGGAATGAGTATTCGAAAAACAGCAAAATTACACGCGATGCTGAATAAATTCAATGATGGATGGATGCAAAGTGAATTATCAATTGTCGCATGTCAATTATCAATTGACGATTTTGTTATCTCATTTTCAGAAAATTAACTTCTTTTGGGGCAAGGAAACGCCATTTTCCGCGGGGGAGATTTTTCTTAGTGAGGCCGGCATATGAAACTCTGTCGAGGCTTTTTATGCGGTAACCCAAATGCTCGAATATGCGGCGCACAATCCTATTTTTTCCTGAGTGTATTTCGATGCCGATAATATTTTTGTCCTGCCCTTCGACATACGAAATGGAGTCGGCAGACACAACGCCATCTTCGAGTTCAACTCCGGAAGCGATTTTCTTCACATCGCTGGTCGGCACATTTTTATCGAGCGTCACCTGATAAATTTTTTCTACATTGTGCGACGGATGCGACAAACGTTTTGCCAAATCGCCATCGTTGGTGAACAACAGCAATCCTGTGGTATTTTTGTCTAAGCGGCCGACGGGATATACGCGTTGCGTACATGCTGGGCGGATTAAATCCATGACCGTTTGTACGGCGTGAGGGTCTTCTGTGGTTGTCACATAACCTTTTGGTTTGTTGAGGAGTATGTAAACTTTCTTTTCGGGATTGATAAGCTCTCCGTGAAAACGCACTTCGTCGTTGGACGAAACTTTGGCTCCCAGTTCGGTGACCACTTGGCCATTCACTGAAACGACGCCTGCCTGAATGTAGGTGTCGGCTTCGCGTCGCGAACAAACGCCCGAATTGGCGATGTGGCGGTTGAGGCGCATCAGATCGCTTTCGGCTTTGGGTTTTCGGACGCCTCTTTTTTGCCAATCGTGTTCAAGCCCCAATTCCCTGAGCATCTCCCGCCTCGACAGTCGACGCTCGTTTCTCTTCACCAGCTTTTTCCTTTCGGTGGGGCTGCCTTTGTTGCTGCGTTTGTCGTATACCCTGCCATGCTGCACACTTTCGTTGCCTGAGGCTGTCCTTCTTTGCCTTCTCTCGCCGGTAGGAGAAAAATCGCTCTTAGCCGGTTTGGAATGTTCTTCTCTGGATTTGCGGGCTCCGCCGGAGCGGACGACAGTTTTTTTCTCTATGCCCTTGTCGTGCTGCACTCGCCCGCCACGCCTGTTTCCTCTTATTTCTTTTCTCATGAATCGTCAAATTTATATTTGCAAAGTTCGCAAAAAAACAGATTGTTTTATGAAAACATACAAGATTTAAAGAGTTACTCCGGAAAGAAATAAAGTTCGGAGTGAATTACTGTTTTATTCCCTGAAAAAAATTACGTGTGAATGGCTTCGTCGTAAGCTGCCGCAGCAGCTTCCATGATCGCTTCGCTCATGGTGGGGTGCGGGTGTATGGTCTTTATCAGCTCGTGACCGGTGACTTCTACTTTCTTTGCCAGCACCAATTCGGCAATCATCTCGGTGACGTTGCCGCCAATCATATGAGCGCCCAACAGCTCGCCGTATTGCGCTTCAAAAATCAGCTTCACAAATCCGTCTTTTTGACCGGCGGCGCTCGCTTTCCCGCTGGCCGTGAAAGGGAATTTTCCAACTTTGATTTCGTATCCCGCCTCGCGAGCTTTGGCTTCTGTCAGCCCTACGGACGAAACTTCGGGGTTGGTATATGTGCATCCCGGAATATTCGAATAATCAATGGGGGCTGGATTCAAACCAGCAATTTTCTCGACACAGGCAATCCCCTCGGCCGATGCTACATGCGCCAAAGCCTGTGTGCCGATGATGTCGCCGATGGCATAAACGCCTTCTATGTTGGTACGGTAAAATTCATCTACTTTCACCCTTCCTTTTTCCACCTCGATGTCGGTTTCTTCAAGCCCTATATTTTCGATATTAGGTACAATTCCCACCGCCGAAAAAACCACATCGGCCACAACTGTTATTTCGCCTTTTTTCGCGGAGATAACAACTTTACACTTCTCACCGCTTGTGTCAACGCTTTCAACGGTCGACGATGTCAGCACCGTCATTCCTGTTTTCTTGAAAGAGCGTTCGAGTTGGCGGGAAACCTCTTCATCTTCGAGGGGGACGATGTTGGGCATAAATTCTACCAACGTAACCTGCGTGCCTATTGTCTGGTAAAACCATGCAAACTCGCTGCCGATGGCTCCCGAACCGATAACGACCATCGACCCGGGCTGTTTGTCCAATGTCATGGCTTTGCGGTAGCCGAATATCTTTTCCCCGTCGAGGGGCAAGTTAGGCAGTTGACGCGCCCTCGATCCCATAGCCAAAATAATATGCGCAGCAGTGATTTCACTTTTTGTGCCATCTGGCAAAGTCACTTCCACTCTGTTTTTTCCTTTCAGCTTTCCGATTCCGGCAACCACCTCGATTTTATTTTTCTTGAACAGGTATTGGATTCCCTTGCTCATGCCGGTAGCTACTCCGCGGCTCCGCGCCACCATCGCCCCGAAATCGGGTTTCACCTCGCCAAGCACGGAAACGCCGTAATCTTTTGCATGGTTTGCATATTCGTAAACCTGCGCACTTTTGAGCAACGACTTTGTGGGAATACATCCCCAGTTGAGGCAAATGCCGCCCAACTCATCTCTTTCGACCACGCAAACTTTCATTCCCAATTGCGACGCCCTGATGGCGGCTACATAACCTCCTGGCCCGCTGCCAATAATTATAACATCATAATTCATGAGTGTGTTTTTTACTGTTTTTCCGCTACAAAGATACCCAAATAAAAAAACGAAAATAAAAAATGTTCCCGCAATCCAGAACCATGTTCGAGGTAATGATTTTCCCACCGCTGCTTTAAAAACTATTTCAGGGTCGAGTATATCTCAAGAAGTTGCCTTGCTGCTTCGAAGGAACTGATTTGGGCATTCAATATTTTTTTCTCGTATATTTTCAGTTTTGCCTTTATTCCTTCGTTGTTATAGAATCCCGATTTTAGCTGTTCATCAATGGTTTCGAACATCCAAAAGAGCGATTGAGCATTCCTGTTTGAAATGAAGTAGCCGTTTTTCGCCGTTAACTCGCGGTATTGGACGATGGATTCCCAAATTTCTTTCATGCCTGTTTTTTCGTATGCCGAGCAGGTTTTGACTTGCGGATC
>WRIQ01000071.1 GCA_009782655.1 Prolixibacteraceae bacterium | reverse complement strand
TTTTTTCGAGGGTGGGCGGGGAGCTTTCTCGGACTCGGTTCAGACCGGCTTAAATCGATTTAAGTCGATTTAAGCCGAGTCCGGGAGAAGGCGTGCGTGGGCGCGAAGGGCGGGGTGTTTTTTGGGAGTCACTCCTTGTCGCCATTGGCGCCTTCGCCGAGGGTGGTGCCGCCGGTGACGGTGACTTTTTCCATGACGGCGGCGATGATCTTTTCAGCAAGTTCCGGTTTTTCGCGGAGGGTGGTCTTGGCGGCGTCGCGGCCCTGGCCGATGAGTTCGCCTTGGTAGGCGATCCAGGCGCCTTTTTTGTCGAGGACTTTGTGCTCGATGCCGAGGTCGAGGATGGAGGCGGTGCGCGAGATGCCCTCGTCATACATGATGTCGAATTCGCACTCGGTGAAGGGGGGGGCGACTTTGTTTTTGACGACTTTGATTTTGGTGCGGTTGCCCACGACTTTGCCGTCCGGGGTTTTGATCTGGTCCTTGCGGCGGATGTCGATGCGGATGGAGGAGAAGAATTTCAGCGCGCGCCCGCCGGAGGTGGTTTCGGGGTTGCCGAACATGACGCCGATTTTTTCGCGGATTTGGTTCGTGAAGACGCAGACGCAGTTGGTTTTGCTGACGACGGCGGTGAGGCGGCGCATGGCCTGGCTCATGAGGCGGGCTTGGGCGCCGACGGTGGCGTCGCCCATCTGTCCGTCATGCTCGGCGCGGGTGGTGAGGGCGGCGACGGAGTCGAGGATGATGATGTCGATGGCGTTGGAGCGGATGAGGGTCTCCATGATGTTGAGCGCGTCCTCGCCGGAGTCGGGTTGGGAGACGAGGAGGTCGTCGAGGTTCACGCCGACGACCTTGGCGTATTTGGGGTCGAGGGCGTGCTCGACGTCGATGAACGCGGCCAGGCCGCCGCGTTTTTGGGCCTCGGCGATGGCGCTGAGGCAGAAGGTGGTTTTGCCGGAGGACTCGGGGCCGTAGATTTCGATGATGCGACCGCGGGGATAGCCTCCGATACCCAACGCCAAATCGAGCCCTACAGAACCCGAAGGAATGGCAGGCACATCTTCAACGGGCTTGTCGCCCATCCGCATGATGGAACCTTTGCCAAAACTCTTTTCTATTTTGTCAAGCGTCAACTGAAGGGCTTTCAGTTTTTCCTTGTTTGCATTAACTACTTCTTCCTTACTCATAACTTATTATATATTAAGCGCTTTAAATATTTGCCCTGTATGCTCTTTCGTATCCACTTTGTTGAATACTTCCCTGATGATTCCGTCTTCGTCGATGACAAAGGTAGTCCGCAAAACGCCCATATAGGTTTTCCCATACATTTTTTTCTCGCCCCACACGCCATATGCCTGCATTATTTTTTTGTCTTCGTCGGCAATCAGGTTGAAACGCAGGCCGTATTTTTCGATAAATTTCCGGTGCGACTGGGCGCTGTCGGGGCTGACGCCCACAATGTGGTATCCTTTTCCGAGCCAAACTTCGTAATTATCATTCAGGTTACAGGCTTCGGCCGTACAGCCCGAAGTATTATCCTTAGGATAGAAATACAAGACCAGTTTTTTGCCGACGAAATCGTTCAGTAAAATGGGGTTTCCGTCTTGGTTAACTCCCTCGAACCAGGGAGCTTTATCACCTTTTTTCAGCATTGTCATCATTTTGCTTTTGAAGAAGGCAAATATAGTTAAAATTGGTGGAAAATTTATTAAAAAAAGGGCTGCCCTGATCATTTATTTGATTGGCGACCTCATAATAGCGAAAAAAAGTATAGGCATAATATCGAACTGATTTTTCTTCCACCCTATTCTCTTGACCTGAATCCTATAAAATAGGGTATGTGGCTGATGAGAAAAAATGAAATTTTTTGCTATTTTTTGTCGGCGTGCAATTTTTAGATTGTAATTAACCGCAAAATTTGTACTTTTATAATCTGATATCGAAACGCGTTTGTATGGCATTCAAACTTAAAATATGGATTTTGATATTGTTCAGCCTTCTCCTCTGCACGGGAAATGCGATAGCTGAGCAATACATTAATTATCAGACAGAAGAACGATCTAAAGCTGTAGCGCTTTTTGATCAGGGCAAATTTTCCGAAGCATTACAGATTTTTACCAAATTAGCCAACGCCTATCCGGCAGACTACCTGTTGAAATATTATGCCGGCGCCAGCATGGTGGAATCCGGAATTTTCACCAAAGACGCCGAGATGTACCTTCTCCTTGCCATTTCGCGCGAAGTTCCGATGAAATCATATTACTACCTCGCCCGCTACTATCACGCCAACGAGAGCTGGGACAATGCCGTGCGTTTTTACAACCGTTTCAGAAACAATGTAGGCGCCGAAGAAGCCGAAAAACTCCGCACCGAAGATTTGATAAATCTGGCATATGACAAGTATAATCCCTATATCGGCGATGAGGTGGTTTTTCCTGAAAATGTGGCTGCGCAAAACGAAGAGCAAACGCCGGAAACTGCCGATACCCTATCGACAGCAGTGATTTCCGACTTGCCGGAAGAGATGTCCGGCGACAGCCTCACAGCCCCTCCGCCGCCGGAAATTGCAACGCCAATTGTCAAAAAAGAGCCTCTCCCCGTGGTTTCCCTTGATGAATTTATTCATTTTCAGGTTAACCCGCAGGTTGTTTATCTGAAAGAAGAACTCTTTCAGGAACCCGAAGCTTTGGCATTGTGGAAAAAAGCCCGCGACAAGGAAGCCGAATTGCAAACGGTACTCGGAAAATTGGAGGAAAAAAGAACACAGTATCAAAAAACCGGGAATCCTGCCGAAAGAGAAAAGTTGGTAAACGAGATTTTGGCTTACGAAAATACCAGCCTGACAACCAAAATGGAAACGGAGCAATTGTATTCGCAAGCACGCAATATAGAACAAAAATGGTGGGATGCCGCCGATTATGCGGCCTATGAAAAATATGCGTCGGTAAACGACTCGCTTCGAAAACTGGAAGAACAGGCTCGACAGGCGTCCACTCAAACGCCGGAGATCGACATGGCGCTTATTGAAGCTTTCTTCGCTCCCGAAGACGAGAAAGAGGAAGAAGACCATGGCGTTGTTTACAAAATCCAACTGGGCGTTTTCACACGCACAGTACCTGTGCGCACCAAAGCGCTGTTCGATAAAATAGGCGTCATCAGGCCGATTGAAACTTTCATAGACGAACAGGGAGCCACGGTCTACACCACAGGAAACGTGAAAACCTACGAAGCCGCCCTCGAACTGCAAGAGCAAGTGCGCCTCGAAGGCGTTAAAGACGCTATCGCCATCGCCCTGAAAGACGAACAGATTATTCCCATTGAGGAAGCCAAAAAGATAACAGGAAAAAATACGGAACAAGAAAACGAAAATGACAGACAGTAAAACAAAAAATAAACCAGCAAAAAACGAAGAAACTGCAGACGCCAACTCCCGGTTTCTCATTCTCCACAACGACGATGTTCATACTCTCGATTATGTTATCGAGTCGTTGATGGATATTTGTGGACACAACTACGAGCAAGCTTCGCAATGCGCCATCATAACGCATTACAAAGGGAAATGCGATGTGAAACATGGCAGCTTCGAAAGCCTAAAAACAATGAAAGACGCATTGATAACTAAAAAATTAACAGCTACAATCGATTAATTATGGATATTTTCATCATCATTTTCCTTGTTTTTCTGGGATTACTGCTGCTTCTTATCGAATTTGCAGTCATTCCAGGAACTACCATTGCCGGAGTCATTGGCGGTATACTGCTGGTGGCCAGCGTTTATCTGGCCTTTTCCAATCACGGCACGTTGGCGGGCATCGTCACCCTCATTTTTGTTATCATCGCTGCGCCGGCCATTATTGTCTATTTTTTCAAATCGAAACAGGGAAAGAAGATGGTGCTGCAAACCCAAATCGACTCCAAGGTGGAAACCTTCGATGCAGACAAGATAAAGCCGGGCAATACGGGAGTAACCATCAGCCGTCTGGCGCCCACCGGGAAAGTAAAAATCAACGGCGAGATGGCGGAGGCGCAATCCACAGGCCCGCTCATCGACAGCAATCAGAAAATTGTGGTTACAAATGTTTATTCGGGAAAAATTATTGTAGAACCTATAAAAGAAAAAAAAGATGAATGAAACAATTGGAACCTTTGGTTTATTAGCCGGCATTTTAGTCCTGCTGATTATTATTCTCTATTTTGTACCTATCGGATTATGGTTTTCGGCGCTCGTTTCGGGTGTGCGCATCAGCTTGTTGCAACTTTTCCTGATGCGTTTCCGAAAAGTTCCTCCCGGCGTAATTGTGCGGGCGATGATTGAAGGCACCAAAGCCGGCATTCCCCTGAATCGAAACGATTTGGAAGCGCACTATCTGGCCGGCGGGCATGTCGCCAAAGTGGTGCATGCTTTGGTATCGGCGTCGAAAGCCAACATACAACTTTCTTTTAATATGGCCACAGCCATCGACCTCGCCGGACGCGACGTTTTCGAAGCTGTCCAAATGTCAGTAAACCCGAAAGTTATCAATACGCCACCGGTATCGGCAGTCGCCAAAGATGGAATTCAACTTATAGCCAAAGCCAGGGTAACGGTTCGCGCCAACATTAAACAACTGGTGGGCGGCGCCGGCGAAGAAACCGTACTGGCAAGAGTCGGCGAAGGAATTGTTTCATCCATAGGCTCAGCTCATTCGCACAAAGAAGTGCTGGAAAATCCCGATTATATATCGCGTACCGTGTTGGATAAAGGTCTCGATGCCGGAACCGCTTTTGAAATTCTTTCCATCGATATTGCCGATATCGACATCGGTAAAAATATCGGCGCCGAGTTGCAAATGGATCAAGCACAAGCCGACAAAAACATAGCGCAGGCAAAAGCCGAAGAACGCCGTGCCATGGCCGTAGCACTCGAACAGGAAATGCTCGCCAAAGCGCAGGAAGCGCGCGCAAAAGTGATCGAAGCCGAAGCGCAAGTGCCGTTGGCCATTGCCGAAGCTTTCAAGGATGGTAATTTAGGCATTATGGATTATATGAAATATAAAAACATAATGGCCGACACGTCGATGCGTGAGTCCATTGCCGACGAAGATGCCAAACAGAAAAAACAGTAAAAACGAACGATATTTTTCGAAGGGCTGAGCGCTCCAAAATAATATATTATGAAAAACATAATTTCAAGGCGTAATTTTATCGCTGCCTCGGGAGCATTGGCCGGCAGCGCGTTGCTCAATCCCGTGGAAACCTTGCAAGCGGCTCCCGTAAGCGTTTCGCCAACAGGCAGGACGGAGAAAATGAAAGTCGCACTTATCGGCACAGGCATCCGCGGATGCTACATGTGGGGACGCGATTTGGTCACGCGTTATCCGGAGCAAATGTCGTTTGTCGGCCTTTGCGACATCAACCCAGGACGTTTGCAGACCGGCAAAGAGATAATCGGCGCCAACTGCCCTACATTCACCGATTTGGACGAGATGATGAAGGAAGCCAAACCCGATTTGTTGATAGTCTGTTCGGTCGACGCCGTACACCACGAGCATATTGTAAAGGGCATGGAATATGGCGCCAATATCCTTACGGAAAAACCGATGTCCATTGATGAGCAAAAAATTCAGGCCATCCTCGATGCTGAAAATCGCACCGGCAAAAATTGTCGCGTCACGTTCAACTACCGCTATTCGCCGCACCGCGTAAAGTTGTGGGAACTTCTCCGCGATGGCGTCATCGGCGAACTCACTTCCGTTGATTTTCACTGGTATCTCGACACGTCGCACGGCGCTTCCTATTTTCGCCGCTGGCACCGTCTGGTAGAGAGAAGCGGTTCCCTTTGGCTTCACAAGGCCAGTCACCACTTCGATTTGCTGAACTGGTGGGTCGAAAGCGATCCCGAATCGGTATATGCTTTGGGCGACCTCACTTTTTACGGAAAAAACGGCCCGTTCAGGGCGGAAAACTGCCGCAAATGCTCTCACACAAAAGAGTGTAAATTTTTCTGGGATATCGCCAAAGACAGTGACGCCATGAAACTGTATGTGGAAAATGAAAAATACGACGGCTACCTCCGCGATGGATGCGTGTATAAAAACGACATCAACATATTTGACCGGATGGCGGCCACCATCAAATATAAAAACGGCGTACAGGTTTCCTACTCGCTGACAACCTATTCGCCTTACGAAGGTTACCGCATTGCTTTTAACGGCACCAAAGGCCGCATCGATGCGTGGATA
>WRIQ01000070.1 GCA_009782655.1 Prolixibacteraceae bacterium | reverse complement strand
ATCGGGCTGTTTTTTTCAGACAAATCATCATTTTTCGAGGCACATACAGTAAGAAGTTTTTACATTTGTCCACGTAAAAAAATTTAAAGATGCAAACCGGAAATATTGGAGAAAAAATCAGAAGTTATCGTGAGATGCGCAACATCGCACAGGAAGATTTGGCACAAAATGCAAATCTGGACATACAGCAACTCATTAAGATTGAAGAAGAAGGCGTAGTTCCGTCTTTAGGCCCGCTTATCAGGATAGCCCGCGCTTTGGGAGTTCGCATAGGCACTTTTTTAGATGATATGGAACAACTGGGCCCGGTTGTCGTACGGTCGGGCGCCGAAGAAAGTTCCATCAGCTTCGCCTCGAGCGATCCGGCAACGCGCCAGCATCTGAATTTTTATGCGCTGGCCGCCGACAAAACAGGCCGCCACATGGAACCTTTCATCGTCGAAATAGAGCCGTCGCATGAATCGGATTATAAACTGTCGTCGCACGAAGGCGAAGAATTTATTTTCGTGATGGAAGGCAACATCGAAATCAGCTATGGGAAAGATACTTACAAGCTCTCCAAAGGCGACAGCATCTACTACGATTCCATCGTTTTACACAATGTACATGCAGGAAACGATAAGCCGGCGCGAATTTTGGCCGTTGTTTACACCCCGTTTTAAATTGGAAGAATCAACAGGAAAATTATGCAATTACTCGATTTTACCTTCGGTGAACTGTTGGAGCAATGGGCCATCGAAAAGCCTGATCAGGAATTTATTGTGTATCCCGATCGCAACCTGCGTTTCACCTATTCTGCTTTTAACGAACGGGTTGACCAGTTGGCTAAGGGAATGCTTTATCTGGGAATAAAACCCGACGATAAAATCGGAATTTGGGCGAAAAACGTTCCCGACTGGCTTACCTTTTTATTTGCCTCGGCAAAAATTGGCGCCGTCTCGGTTACGATAAACACCAACTACAAACTCTCCGAACTGGAATATATCATGCAAAATGCCGACATCAGAATGCTTTGTCTGGTGGACGGATATCGCGACAGCGACTATGTGCAGATGGTCAACGAATTGGTTCCCGAACTGAAAACGCAGGCGCGCGGCGAATTACATTCCCAACGTTTTCCGGAGCTGAAAAATGTAGTTTTCATAGGACAACAAAAACACCGTGGCATGTACAACACACAGGAACTGTTGCTGCTTGGCTCACATGTCGACCAAGTGGAAGTGGAAGCCGCCCAAGCCGAAATTTCGTGCCACGACGTGGTGATGATGCAATATACCTCCGGAACAACCGGCTTTCCGAAAGGCGTCATGCTCTCGCACCATAACATTCTGAACAACGGAAATGCCGTGGGCGAATGTATGAAATATACGTCGGCCGACAGGGCGCTGGTTTGTGTGCCGCTTTTCCACTGCTTCGGCAACGTGTTGGCTTTGTGCGCCGTAATTACGCATACCGCCACCATGGTGATGCTCGAAGATTTCGATCCGCTGATGGTGCTGGCCTCCGTGCAAAAAGAAAAATGCACGGCCATTTATGGCGTCCCAACCATGTTTATTTCAGAACTTAACCATCCCATGTTCGACATGTTCGATTTATCGTCGCTGCGAACAGGAATCATGGCCGGTGCGCTGTGCCCCATCGAAACCATGAAGCAGGTAATGAACGACATGGGGGCCCGCGACATCATCATCGTCTACGGCCTCACAGAAACATCGCCGGGAATGACCATGACGCGAACCCACAATTCGCCTGAAATAAAAGCGACAACCGTGGGTTTCGAGTTCCCCAACGTGGAGGTTAAAATTTTTAATCCCGAAACCAGAGACGAGTGCGCCGTGGGCGAGCAGGGCGAAATATGCTGCCGCGGATACAACGTGATGAAAGGATACTACAAAAACGAAGAAGCCACACGCGCAGTTCTTGACACTGACGGATGGCTCCATTCGGGCGACTTGGCCATGAAAGACGAAAACGGCTTTTACCGCATCACCGGACGTATCAAAGATATGATTATTCGCGGTGGCGAAAATATTTACCCGCGCGAAATCGAAAATTTCCTCTATTCCATGCCGCAGATTGAAGCCATTGAAGTGGCCGCCGTGCCAAGCCCAAAATACGGCGAGCAGGTGGGCGCGTTCATAAAGGTAAAAAAGGGATACTCACTCACAGAAGAAGAGGTAACCGATTTCTGCCGCGGAAAAATAGCCCGCTACAAAATACCCAAATACATCTTTTTTGTGGATGATTTCCCCATGACCGCCAGTGGAAAAATACAGAAATACAAACTCACCGAAATGAGCCTCGTCCTACAGGAGAAAATGGGGAAAGAGGTGATTTGAGTCTGTTCGAAGTTGTTTCAGTGAGATTTTTTACCACAAAGCGCACAAAGGAATCGCAAAATTCACAAATGTAAAATTCAGGCCGCTTAGAAAAATTTTTTTGACCAAGGATTACGAAAATTGCATAAACTTCCGCCTTGTATTAGATTGATATTTAATTGATTACATTATATCATTATTTATATTGTCAACTTTTGGGAGCAGACGCAACCATCAGAATATTCATTCCACCGCTTCCACTATGCTTTTCATAAAGGCCTTCGAATTGAAGGAGCCTTTTTGTGAAAAACCGGTGCGCACCACCACCAAATTTTTCGAGGGAATGATGTAGATAAATTGTCCGTCGTGGCCGCGGCATGAGTACATATCGTCGGGAAGATCGGGGTATGCTTTGTTTTTGTTAAGCCAGAAAAGGGCGCCGTAGCCATTGTCGGAGCCTTTAGCGGGAGTTACGGTCATGTTCACCCAGCCTTGCGGCAGAATCTGCTCGCCCAACCAGTTGCCATCGTTAAGGTATAGCAGTCCGTAACGCACATAGTCGCGCATGGAAGCATACAAATATGACGACCCTGCGAATGTTCCCGATGCGTCGACTTCAAAAACGGCGCTTCGCATACCGATTTTGTTAAACAGTTCGCGGCGCGGAAAAGCATAGTAATCGGCATCGTTTCCAATCGCATCGCGTATCAGCCAACAAACAATGTTCGTGCCTCCCGATGTATAATACCAATGCACATCGGGAAGTTCCGAGGCATTTTTCCCTGCAGCGAAAAGCGCCATGTCACCCTTTTTAAAAAGCATCCGATTTACATCGGAGTTGCTGCCGTAGTCTTCGTTCCATTCGAGGCCACTGTTCATCCTCAGCAGGTTGATGAGTTTTATATCATGGCGCCCGTCGTTTTTCCACGCATCGACCGGCGCAAGTTGTTCGGCGCTGATTTTTCCTTCTCGCGCCAAAATTCCGACCAGTGTATTGGTAAAGCTTTTGGCCACCGACCAACTGAGAAACAGATTATCGGCCGACAGATCGTCGCGGTAACGCTCGGCAATCAATTGGTTTTTATATGCCACCGCCACCGCAAAAGTGCCTTTCATGGGCGCCGTGTCGGCAAAAACAACATCGAGGGCTCTGTTCAGCTTTGCCACATCTATTCCCTGGGGAACAGTATCGACCAACAGGTTGCCAACAGGCCATGCAACCGTATCAGGATTTACATTTTCATGCGCTACAATCGCATAAGGCCGCGATTTTATCTCGTCTTCTGTGAAATCGCGTACCAACGTGCAGCCAAAACCTTCGATATAAATCGCTTTCGACTTCCAAAACAAAAATCGGCTTGTCACCTCTTTTTTCTGATAGTCGACCGTATTTTTGTTGTATTTGATAAACGAGAAGTTGAGGTCTTCTTTTTCAAGGCTTTCCAGTGTACGGCCGGCGACAAAAATCCCGGAAGCCATGTTTTTCGCTGCGTAGCCGGTAATAATGGGGGCTAAGGTTCCGATGTAGAGAAGTCCGCCGCCAATCAGCAAAACCAGAATTAAAATGATAAATATTCGCTTTTTCATGGGCAAAAAATTTTTTTAGTCGATGTAAAAATAAGCATTGTAACAAAAATATCAGGAAAAAAATGATTATCCGCAAAGCGGCTTGTTGTTGTGTGTGTCATTACTGTACCGGAACGCAGCGATTGGCAGTAATGGCAACGCTTACATTCGTTTTGCAGCTTGTTTTTATGCCAATAATGCTGATTACAGCCGCATCCAGAATAATTTCCTTAGGTTCTTCTTTTTGCAAAACATGCTATTTCCGCAACGCATCATACATAATTTCAACCGGATGGAAGGCTTTTCTGCCGGTTCCATTGTGAATATGATGGCGGCACGAAGTCCCCGGCGCAACGATAATTGTTTCGGGAAATGCGGCTTTCACGGCAGGGAAAAGCACCACATCGCCTATTTTCATTGATAAATCGTGGTGTTCTTTTTCGTAGCCAAAGGAACCCGCCATGCCGCAACATCCCGAAGGAATTTCGCGGACGCCATAGTTGCATGGGAATGACAACATTTGTTTCAGCGGCGCCGTGGAGGCAATCGCCTTTTGCTGGCAATGCCCATGCAGTAAAATATCGTTTTGCACCTCAGTGAACATTTGTTTGAGTATATTCCCATTCTCTGTTTCGCGCACAAAAAACTCTTCGAAGAGCAATGTATTTTTCGATAATGCGACAGCTTTATCGCGCAAATGTTCGCCTACCAATTCAGGATATTCGTCGCGAAAAGCCAATATCGCCGAAGGCTCTATCCCGATTAGTGGGCTTTCGTCGCTCACCAAATCCGCCAACAAAAACACGTTACGCTCTGCCATCTCTTTGGCTTTGCGAATTAACCCTTTCGACAACCAAGTGCGGCCGCTCGGTTTATGCACCGGAATTTTCACGTTGTATCCCAAATTGAAGAGTAACAAAATCGCTTTTATTCCTATCTCGCTTTCAGTGAAATTGGTAAACTCATCGTTAAACAGGTAAACCGTTTTTTCGCTGTCGTGGTTATCCGGCGCTTTGCCGCTTCTGAACCATTTCGCCAACGTCTGTTTTGAAATATCGGGCAATCTGTTTCCTGTGGAAAATCCTATTATCTGCTTAAAAAATTTCCAGTTCATCACCGCATTGGCAAGCGGCCGGAAAGCTGAGGCCAAAGGATAGATTTGCGGCAACCAAGCTATCAACCATGTACGGAACGGAACGTGATGAATATCATAATAATGTTGTAAAAATTCGGCTTTCAGTTTTGCCATGTCTACATTGGACGGACATTCGGCTTTGCAGCCCTTGCAGGAGATGCACAAATCGAGAATTGCATATATTTCTTTGTGATTGAAAGCATTTTCACCATCGCGCATTGACAGAAATTCGCGTAAAATATTGGCTCTTGCGCGTGTTGTTTTATCCTCATCGCGTGTTGCCATGTATGTGGGGCACATGGCGCCGCCCATAATCGCCGATTTGCGGCAGTCGCCGGAGCCGTTGCATTTTTCGATGCTGCGGAAAAAACCTTTGTTGGCTGAAAAATCGAAAACCGTGGCAAATTCGGGTGTTTTTTCGCCGGGCGCTACCCGCAGGAACTCAGTGATAGGCAGCGTGTCTGTTATTTTGCCGGGATTCAGTATATTATCCGGGTCCCAAGTTCTTTTCACTTCCCTGATAAGCTCGTAAACGTGTTCGCCAAACATGAATGGAATGAAAGCGCCCCGCACCCTGCCGTCGCCGTGCTCGCCGCTGAGCGATCCCCTGTATTTTTTTACCAGCGCCGCCAACCCCGACATCAACTTGTTGAAGATATCCACGTCGGCAGGGTTTTTAAAATTCAACAGTGGCCTGAAATGAAGCTCGCCAGTGGCAGCATGTGCATAAAACACGCTACTGAGACCAAATTGAGCGAGCAACTTCTTGAAGTCGGCCACATATTCGGGTAGTTTTTGGGGATTTACGGCTGTGTCTTCTGCACCGGGTACGCCGCGCTGATCACCCGGAATATTGGCCAATAATCCCAATCCCGCCGTCCGCAAAGCCCAAACGCGCCTTATATTATCGTCGCCCGTGACAAGAGGAAAATAGTATCCCAAATCCTCTTTACGCAAATCTGCTTCCATGTCAGCAGCTTTCTGCACAAGCTCTTCTTCGGTTTCGAAAGCAAATTCTATCATCAGCATGGCTGCCGGATCGCCTTTCACAAAAAAGCGGTTTTTGCGTTGCGCGATGTTTTCCTTCGTGCAATCCATAATGATATTGTCCATCAGTTCAACGGCACGCGGTTTATGTTTCAAGGCAATAATATTGGCGCGTAATGCATCTTCGAGCGAATTGAAATGGGCGCAAACCAACCCCATGCAGAGCGGCGGCAACGGAATCAGGTTTATTTTTATACGGGTTGAAAAAGCCAGCGTGCCTTCCGAG
>WRIQ01000069.1 GCA_009782655.1 Prolixibacteraceae bacterium | reverse complement strand
AATCTTTTTTTACGGTACAATGGCAAAACGCCCGTCCCGCCGGAAAATATGCAATCGGTATAAAGTAATCGGCTATGGGAAATTGACAATAGACATTTTTGATATTCGCAAATTTCAACGGAAATTATGAAAAAAGAGCTTATCGGTTTTTGTGCGGCTGCGGTTTTTATTCCGCCTCTGGCAACTTCGTGCAGCGACAAGGCTGCCGACAACGAACGCCCCAATATTCTTTTCATCTTGTCGGACGATCACACGGCGCAAAGTTGGGGTTTGTATGGAGGCATTCTGGCGCCTTACGCAAAGAATGAAAATATAGCGCGTCTGGCACGGGAAGGATGCGTTGTGGATAACTGCTTTTGCACCAATTCCATATCGGTGCCCAGCCGCGCCGCCTTGCTTACAGGGCAATACAGCCAAATGAATGGCGTTTATACGCTCGACGATGCATTGGAACCCGAGCGCGACAACATTGCCAAACAACTTCAAGCAGTTGGCTACCAGACTGCCCTCATCGGAAAATGGCACCTTAAAAAGAAACCCGCGGGATTCGACTATTTCAGTGTTTTTCACGACCAGGGCGAATATTACGATCCTGTTTTTAAAACCGCCGAAGGGTGGATCGATGATTCTGAAGGCGTCAGCGGAACAAAAGAGCAGGGTTTTTCCACCGATTTGGTAACCGGTAAAACCATCGACTGGCTGAAGAACCGCGATAGAGAAAAGCCGTTTATGATGTTTTGTCATTTCAAAGCTACGCATGAACCGTGGGATTTCCCAGAGCGGATGCGCCATCTGTACGACGGCGTGGAATTTCCCGAACCACAAAACATGATGGAGTTCGGGCCGGAAACATCGGCAAGGACCATTCGCGGACAGCAGTTGGAAAACTTGGGTGGACGTTGGGAAACTGCTTCGAAAGACCCCGACAGTTGGTGGTGCCGCTATCCAGAGCTTCCTTTTTCGACGGAAGGAATGGACAGGGAGACCGCGCGCAGGAAGATTTATGGGAAACTGATACGCGACTATCTGCGTTGCGCCGCCGCCATCGACGACAACATCGGGCGGCTGCTTTCATTCTTGGACGACGAGGGACTCAGCAAAAACACCATCGTGGTTTATATTTCCGATCAGGGATATTTTCTGGGTGAACATGGCTTTTTCGACAAACGGATTATGTACGAGGAGGCGCTTCGTATGCCGATGGTTGTCCGTTATCCGCGCGAAATTCCTGCCGGAGTTCGCAACAACGATCTGATTCTCAATGTAGATTTTGCAGCAACGCTGGCCGATTACGCCAATGCCTCGCCGCCGCGGGGAAATCAGGGAACCAGTTTCCGCGCAAATTTACGCGGCGAAACGCCTGCCGACTGGCGCGAGAGTATTTACTACCGATATTGGACGCAACACGACATCCGCCCTGCACATATGGGAATTCGCAATAAACGGCATAAGCTGATTTTTTTCTACGGCGACAAACTGAATACACGGGGTTCTTCCAATTTTGTATCGCGCCCGTCGTGGGAATTTTATGATTTGGAGAAAGACCCGCGTGAAGATCGAAATGCCTATTCCGACCCGCAATATAGCGCCGTCATCGCCGATATGAAAGCGGAAATGTTGAAGCTGCGCAACGAGTGGAACGATACCGATGCCGGATCAGGCCGCATGAAAGCCATCATGGACGAATTTTACCGGTAGCAACCCTTATCGCAATTTTGCGCCCACCCGCTTTTCGTAAGCATCCACAAGGTGGCTCATCACTTTGTCGATTTGTTTGTCAGTGAGCGTTTTCGTGTCGTCGCGAAGTACAAAATTGATGGCATATGATTTTTTACCTTCGGGAATGCCTTTCCCTTCGTATACATCGAAGAGGTTCACCGAACGCAACAAATTCCGCTCGGCGGCAAATGCAATGGATTTCAGCTCGCCGAATTTTACATTTTTTTCGAGCACCAGCGCCAAATCGCGGCGCACTTCGGGATATTTTGGCAACTCCTTAAAGACAATTTTATTTTTCCTCACTTCCTTCAAAATCAGCGTCCAATTGAAATTGGCGAAGTAAACCGGATTGTCGATGTCGAATTTCTTCAGTAGGCCCGGAGCGACGATTCCCATTTCAAGGAGCGGAGTTCCTTTTTTCGATTTACAGGAAATTCCCTCGCTGAAAATCTCACTGACGGCGTCGTCGGTGTTGAGACTGGCGGCCTCTATTCCCAAACGGGCAAGAATATTTTCCGAATAGGACTTCAACGCGAAAAACGATGTTTTGACGTCGGGAGTGTTCCAATTGGGCATTTCGCGCGTTCCTGTTACAAATAACGACAAATATTCGTTTTCGCAGTATTTGTCCAACGGATTTTCCGATTTTTTTTCCGGCGAGCAGGAATAGCAGTTCCCAAATTCGAACAGGCGGAGATTGCTGTTGCGATGGTTGGTATTCAACTGGATACACTCAAGTCCGCCGAAGAGAAGTGTCTGGCGCATGCCGTTCAGGTCGGAGCTCAACGGATTAAACAACCTGACGGTGTTTTCGGCTTTAAAATCATTCATATTGTCGTAGTAAGCGGCTTTGGTCAACGAATTGGACCACATTTCGTTGAAACCCCGAGCTACCAAATAATCAGAGACCGTATTTTTTACCTGATTGGGATCGGGATGGGGCGAGTTGTTCAGCGATGCATTGACATGGATGGGAATTTCCACATTGTTGTATCCGTATATGCGCAAAACTTCTTCGATAACATCCGCTTCTCGCAGAACATCAACGCGATAGGTGGGAATCAGCAGGGAGAGTCCTGTCGAGCTTTCGGCTTCGATTTTTATTTCCAGCAGCGCCATTATTTCCCGTAATGTTTCGGGAGAAATTACTTTGCCAATCAGTCTGTTTATATTTTTATAGCTGACATCCACCCTGAATCCGTCGATGGGATTGGGATACACGTCTTTAATCTCTGACGAGATGGTGCCGCCTGCGATTTCCTTTATGAGCAAAGCGGCTCTTTTCAGTGCGTAAATGGTTCCGTTGATGTCTGAGCCGCGTTCGAAATGGAAAGAAGCGTCGGTGTTGAGGCCGTGGCGGCGTGCTGTTTTGCGCACATAAATCGGATCGAAGCAGGCACTTTCGAGAAACAGGTTAACCGTCGACTCGGAAACGCCCGACTCGAGGCCGCCGAAAACGCCAGCAATGCACATGTCACTCGCCGCATTGCTTATCATCAGGTCGTTGCCGTCTAATTTGCGTTCCACGCCGTCGAGCGTGACAAATGGAGAACCGGGTGTTGCGGTTTTAACGATTATTTTCCCGCCAATGATTTTGTCCGCATCGAAGGCGTGCAGCGGCTGTCCGGTTTCGAACAGCACAAAGTTGGTGATATCCACCACGTTGTTAATGGGAGTCAAGCCGATGGTTCTGAGGCGGTTTTGCAGCCATGACGGCGACGGCTTTACATCCACGCCAGAGATGGTCACGCCCGAATAGCGCGGACAGGCTCCGGTGTTGGGCACTTCCACGGAAATGTCGAGCCCGTGATTGTCGATGGCAAAGTCATCCACCGAAGGGCGCCGATAACCGCTTTGCGAGGAAAGCCTCAGCGCGGCAGCCACATCGCGGGCAGCGCCCAAATGTGAAGCGCCGTCGATGCGGTTGGGCGTAATATCCACTTCTATTTTCCAATCGGTTTCTACGTCGAAATATTGCGCTGCCGGAGTGCCGGATTTTACCTCGTTGGGCAGCATAATGATTCCCGAAGCATCGTTTCCCACGCCAATTTCGGTTTCGCTGCAAATCATTCCTTCGGATATCTCGCCTCGTATTTTCGATTTTTTGATGGTAAATTCCTTGTCGCCGGTATACAGCACGGTTCCCACGGTGGCCACAACCACAGTTTGTCCGGCAGCCACATTGGGAGCGCCACAAACAACCGACAAAGGCTCGTCCGCGCCAACGTCAACAGAGGTCAGGCTCAGATGGTCGCTGTCGGGATGCGGAATGCAGGTCAGCACTTTGCCAATTACAAGGCCTTGCAGCCCGCCTTTTATGCTTTCAGTTTTTTCAACACCGCCAACCTCAAGACCGACGCTGGTTAGCAAATCGGCAAGCTCAACAGGCGAAAGCTCTGTATCGACGTAGGTTTTTAACCAATTGTATGAGATATTCATAGTCTTTTTAAATCGAATGTAAAGGGCAAAATTAAGCAAAATCGCCAAAGCATTTCCAACCGGTGGTTTTTTATGAAAAAAAGCGCCACGCAGTTTGGTTTAAATTAATTTTTGCGGGAGGGTGATCATAAATCGCCAATTAACCCAACGCTTTAAAAGCTTTGCATATGCGTTTCAGTGCCTCTTGTAGCGTGGTGCGCGTGCAACCGATGTTGATTCGCATGAAACCTTCGCCTTCCGACCCGAATTGTTTTCCGTTGTTGAGAGCGACACGCGCTTCTTCAATGAAAAAACGATTCAGCGTTTCGGCGTCCATTCCGTATTCGCGGAAATCAAGCCATACAAGAAATGTAGCTTCGGGCTTCATTATCTTTACTTTAGGCAATTCATCCGTTAAAACTTTTTCGAGATAACGATAATTTTCACCCACATAATCCATAGCCTGCGATAACCACTCGTCGCCTTCGTTGAAAGCGGTTTCCAAAGCCACATTTCCGAGGATATTCCCCAGTTGGATGTGCAAAGTGGCGAGCGTTTTTTCGTAGGTCTTAAATTTTCTCAGGTTGGGAATTACAACAACCGACGTGGACAATCCTGCAACATTGAACGTTTTGCTGGGCGACATGCAGACTATGCTGTTTTGAGCTGCTTCATCGGAGAGGGATGCAAAGGGCGTATGTCGCTGCCCTTTGTAGGTTAGATCGGCATGGATTTCGTCTGAAACCACAAGGATTTCATGTCGTAAGCACAAATCCGAAAGCGCTTTCAATTCGTCGCGGCTCCAGGCCATTCCTCCCGGATTGTGCGGATTACATAAAATCAGCATTTTGGTATCGCCGTCGATTTTCGATTCCAAATCTTCCAAATCGAAACAGTACCGGCCGTTAACCATCTTCAGCGGGTTTTCTACGAGGATGCGCTCCAAACTGGTAACACACTCAAAGAAAGGCGAATATACCGGCGGCTGAATAACGATTTTATCGTCCGGTTTTGTGAACGCCTGAATGGACGCAGAAATGGCCGAAACCACGCCCGGACTGAATGATATCCACGCTCTTTCCACCTCCCAGTCGTAACGCCGTTTTGTCCAGCCGATAACAGACTGAAAAAATTCGTCGCCTCTGAATGTGTAGCCCAATATTCCGTGTTCAAGGCGTTTCCGGATGGCTTCCAAAATAAACGGCGGCGTTTTAAAATCGGTGTCGGCAACCCAAAGCGGTAAAACATCGCTGCTGCCAAAAAATTCAGGCAACATGTCGTATTTAAAACTGTCGGTTCCGAACCGGTTGATTTCCTCATCAAAATTATATTTCATAAATTATATTTATTAAACGAATGTTTATATTTTGGTTTCGTGCAAACATTGTAACCCATCATGATTATAAACTTTCAGTATGAAATCGAAACGATTTTTGTCGAGGCAGAGGCCGAAATCGGACGAGGGCGCCCACTCTTGGCTTTCGGTTTCAAAAAACCGTTTTCCGGAGCCCTCTCTAATTTGTTTTATCATGCTACCCCAGTCGTTTTTAACACCAACAAGCTCATTTTTAATATACTGCGCACACAGTGTGTCTTCGTCGGTGGGATACAGGCAGGCGTATCCCATGCAAACCAACGAAACCATATCGGGATTTTGCCGCTTGATATAGCGGACAATGGCTCCCGCATTGACAAAGCTGCCGGTAATAACTTCAACAGCGTTCTTTGCATGGGCGATTCCCTGCGTTCCCGAACTGGTGGTATGGATAATGGCGCGGCCTGCAATATCGCTTTTGGTTATATGGGTAGGCGAATTTCCGAAATCGAAGCCTTGCGGCGGCCTTTCGTTGCGCTCGCCCACAAGCAATGCCTGTGGAATTTTTTCCTTCAGCGCAAATGCCTCTTCCACTGTGGCAACGGGAAATAGGGGTCCCGCACCACAACCAACAGCGTAGCAAGCCGTTGAAAAAGCCCTGAAAACATCGATAATTACCGTTAACCCTGTCGCCTGCTTCGCTCCTTCCAACAATTGAAAAATCTTTATTTTCATAGTGCAAAGATAACCTGCGAAAAGTGAAAATTTTATGATCCTTTACCATGTTCGGGTTAATTACAACGGGCTGTGCGATTCCGGAAGCATCAAATGTCTTCCGTTCTTTGTCTTATCATGGGTTAATAATATGTTATAAAACATGTTTTTG
>WRIQ01000068.1 GCA_009782655.1 Prolixibacteraceae bacterium | reverse complement strand
CCAGTTTATTGCCGGGATGAATGTATGGAACAACCAGTTCGGTTGAGATTTTTGCGTAATACGATAAATCCAGTTTTTCGCCGATGATTCCGGTTTGCTCGGTAACATGCGTTTCGATGGTTCTTCCGTCGATGACCAAACCTTTGAGTTCTTCGAGCGTCGCCGGCTGTTCGGCCAAGGCTTTATCGATAATTTGAGTGGTAAATCCGATGAAATTTTCGTTTTTGGCAACAAAATCGGTTTCGCAGTTGAGAACGACGATGGCGCCAAATTTACCGTCGACGGTAACTTTAGCCAAAACCACGCCTTCGGTTGCGTCGCGGTCGGCGCGTTTGCTGGCTACCAGCTTGCCTCTTTCGCGGATAATTTCAACCGCGCGGTTGAAATCGCCGTCGGCTTCGGTGAGCGCATTTTTGCAATCCATCATACCGGCCCCGGTTGCTTTTCTGAGTTTTACTACGTCTGCAGTTGTAACTGACATAATTAATCCTTTCTTGAATTTATTGTTATGTGTTTTTCAAATTCGAACGTTTATTCTTCGTCAAGATTTTCTTCTTCATCATCGTCAAAATCGGCTGTTTCGTCGCTTTCATCATCACTTTCTTCTTCTTTCACTTCCACGACAACAGCTTCCTGTTTTTCAACCGGTTTGCGTGTTCTTCTTCTACGCGGCTGTTCTTCTTCGCTCTCCGAGTCGGTGTCGGTATCTTCTTTGTCGCGTTCCAGTTTTCTTTCGGCAAGGCCTTCTCTGATGGCGTCAACCATCACCGAAACGAGAAGTTGAATAGATTGCGAGGCGTCGTCGTTGGCCGGAATTACGAAATCGATTCCATTGGGGTCGGAGTTTGTGTCAACAATTCCAAAAACGGGAATTCCCAAGCGGTGAGCTTCGCGAACTGCGATTTTTTCTTTCATTACGTCAACGATGAAAAGTGCTGCCGGCAAGCGGGTCAGGTCGGCAATGCTGCCGAGCATTTTCTCCAGCTTAGCGCGCTGGCGGGTAATTTGCAGTTTTTCGCGTTTCGAAAGTTTTTCCCAGCTTTGGTCTTTGGCCATCTTGTCAATGGAAACCATTTTCTTGACGGCTTTCCTGATTGTAGGAAAATTGGTCAACATACCGCCGGGCCAACGTTCTGTTACATACGGCATTTTTACCGACGAAACCAAATCGGCGACAATATCTTTCGCCTGCTTTTTTGTGGCTACGAATAAAACTCTGCGCCCCGATTTGGCAATCTGCTTGATGGCAGCCGCCGCTTCGTCGATTTTTACGATTGTTTTTTGAAGGTCGATAATGTGAATCCCATTTTTCTCCATAAAAATATATGGTGCCATGTGGGGATTCCATTTTCTTTTCAAGTGCCCGAAATGTACTCCGGCATCGAGTAATTGTTGAAAATTCGTTCTTGGCATCTTTTTACTTTTTATTGAAATCTAAAGCTTAAAAGCAACCGCAGAGTAGTTCCTGTTAGGGAAGTCTCAACGGTTTTAGACCCCATGATTATTAATTCTAATTTAAAAATGATATTAACGTTTCGAGAATTGGAACCGCTTGCGCGCCTTGGGTTGTCCCGGTTTTTTCCGTTCCACTTCGCGCGGGTTTCTGGTGAGAAGACCTGCGTGCTTCAGCGCGGGACGATTTTCGGGGTCTATTTTCACCATGGCGCGGGCAATACCTAAGCGCAATGCTTCGGCTTGGCCGGCAAAACCGCCGCCGTCGATATTGGCTTTGATGTCGTAGTTTCCATCCACCTCGAGAATTGTCAGCGCCTGTTTGGCTACGTACTGAAGCATCTCGGTAGTAAAATAGTCGTTCAACTGACGATTGTTAACCGTGATGTTGCCTTTTCCCAAAGATACATAAACACGGGCAACAGCTGTTTTACGACGGCCTATAGTGTTTGTTACTTCCATATTGCTTATTTAATGGTATTTAAATCAATAACTTTTGGTTGTTGAGCGGAATATTTGTGTTCCGGGCCAACTACTACTTTTAAATTTCTGAAGAGCGCACTTCCAAGGCGATTTTTGGGCAGCATGCCTTTGACGGCTTTTTCGACCAACCTTTCGGGATATTTCTTCAAAATATCGCGCGGAGTTTGAAAACGTTGTCCACCCGGATAGCCGGAATGCCTTACGTATATTTTATCGGACATTTTGTTTCCGGTAAAGACAACTTTTTCGGCATTGATAACAATCACATTGTCGCCACAGTCCACATGAGGCGTGAAGTCGGGTTTGTGCTTGCCGCGCAAAATGCGGGCAACGGTGCTGGCCAAACGCCCCAACACCATGTCGGTAGCATCGATAACTACCCATTCTTTATTCACTGTGGCTTTATTGGCCGATACAGTTTTATAACTCAGTGTATTCACTTGTTCCTATTAATTTTGATTCAACATTCTATTTACCGCTTCATATGCTTCTATTACGACTCCCAAAAAAGCCGCAATTCGCCGTATCAGCATATAAATCAGTAATTTACACAACAAATGATAATAATCGGACTGCAAAAGTATTTTCTTTTTTCTAAACTGCAAAATATCAGCGCGTAAAAATTTTTATTTCTTCCATTTGGTGTCAATCGCTTAACTTTCAGTTCAGACAAGGAGAACTCTATTCGTCGCCGCTCTGCGATTCATTTTTGTTTTCTGCTATATTTGCAGTCAAAGCTGATTTTTGAGAATGAAGAAAAGAGTTTTATTTGTCTGTCTTGGAAATATTTGCCGCTCTCCTGCTGCCGAAGCGGTTTTCCAAAAGTTTGTCGAGGATGATAATTTGGTGGATCGGGTTACTGTTGATTCGGCGGGAATCAGTGACTGGCACAAGGGCGAACCGGCGCACAAAACCATGCGCAAGCTGGCTTCCCTCAGAGGTTACGATGTTTCTTCCATTTCGCGGCCTTTCAATCCCAACACCGATTATGGCCGTTTCGACTATATCATCGGAATGGACAGGGAAAATATTTACGACCTGAAATCGCGGGCGCGAACGCCGGAAAACCTTTCCAAAATAAGCGCCATGGCAAAGTATGCAACGCGGTTCAGCATCGAACAGGTTCCCGACCCGTATTCCGGCAGCGACGATGTTTACGAGCATGTTCTCGATATTCTCGAAGACGCCTGCCGCGGTTTGCTGAATGTCATCAAAGAAGAAAGCGGTTGGCATTGATTTTTCATTCCTGCCGGAGGTCAAAATTTTCGAATTTCTCATTGGTCAATAAATCACAATTTCGTCCTCTTTCCTCGCATAGCAGGCGTAACATCCGGCAGTTTTAGCTTTCGTTTACAGGGTTTGCCCTACGAAATTTATCTCCCCAGCCACTCTTCGGGATTGAGCTTCACGCTTTCTTTCCAGATTTGGAATTTCAGGGTGGTTTTGTTGCCGTCCGACGGATCGGTATATACGGTGCCAATGTGTTGACTCACACTAACTTTATCGCCTTTTTTGACGGTCACGTTGATCAGGTTTGAATATACGCTCAGGTATTGTCCGTGGCGCACAATCACAGCTGTGTTTCCTCCAGTAATTCCGAATACGCGGCTCACTTCACCGTTGAAAACAGCACGCGCTTTTGCGCCAATTTCGGTGGCTATGTTTACCCCATTGTTGTTGACCGTTACGTTGTTGAGGACAAGATGCGGATGTACGCCAAAATGTTCTACAATGGCGCCTTTCTCAACCGGCCACGGAAGGCGGTTTTTGTTCTGCTCAAAGTTATCGCCGATGAGTTTTTGCTCGGGCGTGAGCGCAAAACCCTTCCCGCCACTGCTGTTCCCCTGCGTTGCGCCTGTCGATTTACGGGCTTCCTCTTCGATAATCCGCTGTATCTCCTGCTCCAGTTGTTGCTCTATTTTGCGTTGCTGCGCCAGCTTGTCGCTCAGTTGCTTTTGTTGCCCCTGAAGTTGTTTCGACGTGCTGTTCTGCTGCTTCTTTTCCGATTCCAGCTTTTTGTTTTCGTTCACCTGCTCGGACATCACGCCCTGCTGTGTGCGCTTCTGTTCTTCGAGTTCCGAAAGTTTTGTCCACAACAAATCCTGCAACGACACAATGGTTTCCAATTGGTTTTTACGCTGCTCGGTATATTGCTTGAAATAAACAAATCGGCGATATGCCTGATTGAAATCTTCGGCCGATAGAAAAAAAAGAATTTTGTCGGTCGCGTTTCGGTTTCGATAGGCGTATTGAATCATGCGGGCGTACTCTTTTTTTATCTCTTCTAAATCGGTGGACATCATTTCCACCGCGAGCGTGTTGTCGTCGATAACTTCCTGTAAAATAGAAACTTCCGATTTCATACTCGTGATCAACTGGTTGCGTTTTGTGATTTGCGAATTGAGCAGTTTCAACTTATCCAGTGTCGCCTTTTGGTTGGCGCTCACTTGCAATAATAAGTCGTTGGTGACTTTTATTGCTTCGACGGCACGTTGTTTCTGGTCGCGTAAGTCGTTGATCGATTGTGAGAAACTGCTTGTGCAGGCAAAAAAGAGCGCTATATATAAAATCAGCCTTTTCATTATTTTCTGAAAAAGAGCCGTTGGTAATTTGCGGGTATTCTCACCGGTGTATATTCGATTTTTTCGGTCGAGAATCCCGACATTTTGGCCTCGGCTTTAAAAATTCCATTTGTCGAGTCAAAATTAACATTAATTGCGGCCGGATAATACTTAGAACCGATTTTTTCATATTCATTCATTTCCAAACGCATCGTTCTTGTGTTGGTTGCATCCGTGAGAACCATTTTCCGCAAAACAAATAAATCGGGGTCGAAATACAAAACCTGCGAAAATGCCTTGTCATTTTTCAGGCGGACAAAACTGTCTCCCCCGGTAGCAGGTATTTCCTCCAAACCGCCTCCCGATTGCAGTTTGTAAAAGCCATCTTCTATCGACAAATCGAATTTCTCCAATTTGTCTTCGGGAAACAGCGACATGACATCGCCCGACAAGAGTGTTTGTATCATATTATAGTCGGCGCTAAAACCCAGCAGGGACTCCAACGCGGCCATTTTATCGGCCACAAAGGTGCGTTCAAAATAGTTGAGGAAGATCAGACTGTCGGGCGACAGGGCGACGCGCCCCACAGGAATTGACAGTTTCATGATTGACAGTGATATCTGACGCTCTCTGATTATCTGCAATGTTGCCCTGAAGCTGTTTTTCTCGCCATCGTTGTCGAAGGAAAAGTTGATCCTCTTGGCGCTGAAATACGGAAAGTCGAAGCGGTTTTCTTCAATATTTTTTACCAGTTTGCTGATGCTGACGGGTCTCACTACCAAACGGGTTGCTCTTTCGCGGGTTTTGCACGAAAACAGCAGCACCGAAAAAACAGAAAGCCACAGCGCAATTTTCAGGATATTTTTCATAAAAATGCCATTCTATCATTATTTCGTTTCGGCCGAAAATCGTTTTCGGCTGAAGTTAGTCACGAAAGCGGATATTTCCACAAAAAACACAAATCAAACAAAAAATAAACAAATGCAAAATTCTTATATAATAGGCAATCTTTTGCATTTTTCGCGGAAAATTATACGCATTTTCATAGAACGGAAATATTTCATCTCTATTTTGTCATTTCCGATATTTGGGGCAGGCCGATTTTTCGCAAATCGATTTTCACATCCCGAAAGCCTTTTTGATTTTATCGGTATCGTCGAGACGCTCCCATGTGAAGAAATTAATTTTCAACTCTTTATCAGCATCGTAGGGCGACGTATACAACCGGGTTTCGGTGAAAGGTTCGCGTCCCATGTGCCCATAAGTGGCAGTTTCGAGATAAATAGGTTTCCTCAGGTCAAATTTTTCTTCGATTGCCGCCGGCCTCAAGTCGAAAAGTTCTTCTATTTTCCGTGCAATTTGACCGTCGGTGTGTTCAACATTTTTCCGCCCGAAGGTATTCACAAAAATGCCCACCGGTTTTGCCACGCCTATTGCGTATGCCAACTGCACCAGCATTTCGTCGGCGACGCCTGCGGCAACCATATTTTTTGCTACGTAGCGTGCGGCGTAAGCAGCGGAGCGATCTACCTTCGACGGGTCTTTACCAGAAAAAGCGCCGCCGCCGTGGGCGCCTTTACCGCCATAGGTGTCGACGATGATTTTGCGTCCTGTGAGGCCGGTGTCGCCATGGGGGCCGCCAATGACAAATTTTCCCGTGGGATTGACATGGTAAACAATATCGCTGCCGAAAAGCGGCCGTAACCGTGCGGGAAGCTTGGAGACTACCCGTGGAATCAGAATTTCAATAACATCCTGCCTGATTTTTTCCAGCATGGGCTCATCATCGTCAAATTCGTCGTGCTGCGTGGAAACCACAATGGTGTGAACGCGCGCCGGCGTGTTATCATCGTTGTATTCGATGGTAACCTGCGATTTCGAATCGGGACGCAAAT
>WRIQ01000067.1 GCA_009782655.1 Prolixibacteraceae bacterium | reverse complement strand
AATGAAAGAAATAATTTCAAAAATGCCAGCGTGCAACGTTCGGTTTCTCGCAAGCGGGGGTGTAACGGTTCGCCAGTTTGGCGGTAAAAGGAAGTTTTGTACCTTTGTGGCAAGTTGAATGAGTCCCCCGCTGAGCAAAGCCGCAGAATGTTAAACGCAAGCGGGCGACAGTGCAATGGACAATGAATTGAAAAAAATGAAAGTTAGTCGAAATTAGTATAAACCGTTCCACATGGAGCAAAAATTGAAGAAAATGAATGAATTAATTTGTAAAGTATGTAGCCGTAACGATATTGTGTTGTATAAGACAATAGTTGCTACGGACCCGATGAATAAAAGCGAGAATCCACTTGCATTAACTTGTGTGAGATGCGGCACAATTATTTGTGATGGTTGCAAAAGAAAAATGCCAAAACATTCCGCTTCAAGCCGAGATGGACAACTTTGCCCGGCATGTGACCAATATACAATCTTTGAGTTAGCCGGAAAAGATGATTATTCAGATTTATTAAGGCAGGCAGAAATGAGATATGGTTTAACAAAAAAATAAAGTACACATCTACATCGCAGATAAAAAATAATATCCCTGTTTTCGTGTACTCAATTTTATGCGCTTTGCTTTCCATGCCCGGCGTAATAAAAATTGGTTATCTATGGCTTGGACAGGGAATGTTCGGGGCTTATTACGGATTCATATTGCTTTTATTGTCGCTTTTAGCACCGATTGGAATATGGATGGGTATTCGATCCAATGAATACCCATTAACATAAAGTGACGGTATTTGAAAATATAGTGCCAGAGCACAATTGTCGGTTTCTCGCAAGCGGGGGATGTAACGGTTCGCCAGTTTGGCGGTAAAAGGAAGTTTTGTACCTTTGTGGCAAGTTGAATGAGTCCCCCGCTGCGCAAAGCGTGCGATCCGTTGCACACGAGCGGCGAAAGCGCGGTGCGACAATGAAGAAAATATAAACGGACAATGAGAGAACATTGAAATTTGAAAATAAGCATATGGACAAAGAAACAGGAACAATAAAATTTATGGGTTCTCTGATAACAGTTGCGGACATTAAAAGGTCGCGAAGTTTTTACGAAAATGTATTGGGACAAAAAGTTGAAGCCGATTATGGCGAAAATGTTTCATTTGGAGGATTTTCGATTCACTTGCGACCTCATTTCAGAATGCTGATTGACAATAAAGAGGTTGTTGTTGGCGGCAACAATTTTGAACTTTACTTTGAATACGACAATGTGGAACAAATTGTTGAAAAATTGATAACCGAAAAAGTTGAATTTATACACGAACTTCAAGAAGCCCCTTGGAAACAACTCGGTGTGAAATTTTATGACCCCGACAAGAATATCATTGAGATTGGCGAAACATTAGAACATTTGTCGTTTCGGCTATACAAACAAGGGAACACCATCGATGAAATTTCTAAATTGACAGGCTTGAGTAGAGAATTTATTGAAAAGTCAGTACAACGCCAGACAAAACAATAATGAGAATGCGGGCGGTTCAGGCATAAAAGAAAAAAGTATGAAGTCTATCTATTTAAAAATCATAAAAATATGTTTTCAAAAGAAACCTATATCAAACGCAGAAACCTGTTGAAGCAGTCGACAGGTTCGGGCATTTTGCTATTTATCGGCAACGACGAATGTGCAATGAATTATGAGGATAACACCTACGATTTTCGTCAGGATTCCACTTTCCTCTATTTCTTCGGATTGTCGTATGCCGGATTGTATGCCGTAATCGACGTTGACGAAGACAAGGAGATAATTTTCGGCGACGATCTTTCTATCGACCACATTGTGTGGATGGGAACGCAACCTTCCATTCGCGAGAAGAGCGATTTGATTGGTATTCAGTCGAGTATGCCTATCAAAAATTTGTCGGCCTATTTGGAAAAGGCGCAGTCAAAGGGACAAAAAATTCACTTTCTACCGGCCTATCGCCCTGAACATAAGCTGAAACTGATGAACCTGTTGGGCGTCGATGCTGCAAAACAGGAATCTTCGGTCGATTTCATTAAGGCTGTAGTGGCGCAGCGCAACTACAAATTGCCGGAAGAAATTGCCGAAATTGAAAAAGCCTGCGACATCACGGCCGACATGCACATTGCTGCCGTAAAGGCAGTTCGCATTGGCATGAAAGAGTATGAAATTGCAGCCCTTTTGTCGGAAATTGCGTTGGCGCAGGGTGGCAGGCTGGCCTTCCCGACTATCGCTACCGTTAACGGACAAACGCTGCATAACCACTATCATGGCAATACGGTTAAAGAAGGCGACATGTTTCTGGTTGATGCCGGAGCAGAGACCATGACGGGCTATTGCGGCGACATGTCGTCGACCATTCCGGCGGGAAAAAAATTCTCAACGTGCCAAAAAGAGATATACGATATTCAGGTGGCATCGCACATGGCGGCTGTGGAAGCATTGCGTCCGGGCGTTTTTTTCAGCGATGTGTACGATCTCTCGGCAACGATAATCTGCGAAGGAATGAAATCGCTGGGCGTTATGCGCGGCGACGCGGCCGAAGCGGTGCGGGAGGGTGCACATGCCATGTTTTTCCCCTGCGGACTGGGACACATGATGGGCCTCGATGTGCACGACATGGAAAACCTCGGCGAAGTGTGGGTCGGTTACGACGGAGCGCCAAAAAGTACGCAGTTCGGGCGTAAATCGCTGCGTCTCGCCCGCAAACTGGAACCCGGATTTGTCCTCACCATCGAACCCGGAATCTATTTCATTCCCGAATTGATCGACCTTTGGAAGAAAGAAAAGCGGTTCGCGCAGTTCATCAATTACGAAAAACTCGAAGCATACCGAAATTTTGGAGGTTTGCGCAACGAAGAAGATTTCCTTATCACCGAAACCGGAGCGCGAAGGCTGGGAAAGAAAATTCCCCTCACAGCCGAAGAGGTGGAAGCATTGCGCTAAAATTATCGCATATTTAATATATCAATCTGGGGGAAAATCCCTCGCCTTCAAGCGAAGACTTTAGTGTAATGATAGAACATTGAAACCGCATTCCGTTAGGAATGCTTCTATCTTTAGAAAATACGGTATCATTATGTTTTTGCATCCTTAACGGGATGTTCTGTGGCGGCGCTTTTCTTAAGTCGGCTTCAGCCGAACTCAAATCTTTCGGCTCAAAGCCGAAAGTAGTTTAATTGAACTTATAATTATTTATAGATTAAATCAACTGGTAATAAAAAATACTGATTGCGAAAACGAGTAAAAATGCGTTTCATCAGTCGGTTTCTGTTTTCGTTTTTCTATTTTTGAAACGGAAATCGTTGAATAATAAATTAATAGAATTGCAGGGAGTCATCTTTGATATCAAGCGTTTTGCGGTGCACGACGGGCCGGGCATTCGGGTAACAGTTTTTCTGAAAGGCTGTCCGCTGGTTTGTCTGTGGTGCCATAATCCCGAAAGCATCGATCCTGTAATTTGTACGGTTTCGAAAAATGTGAAAACAGGCGATAAAATTTTTACGGACGACGAAGTTGTTGGGCAAGTCGTCATGCCCGGGGAGTTGATTGCCGAATTTTGCAAGGATCGAGTTTTCATGGAAGAATCGGGCGGCGGAGTTACCTTTTCGGGCGGTGAACCGCTTATGCAGCACGAGTTTTTGGCCGAGGCGCTTTCGTTGTGCAAGCAGGAAAATATGCACACGGCTGTTGATACATCGGGATTTGCGCCTTGGAAAAATTTTGAGGAAATGATTCCCCCCACCGATTTATTTCTCTATGATTTGAAGTTGATAGACGATGATTTGCACCAACGGTTCACAGGCTGTTCCAACAAATTGATTTTGGAAAACCTGATTCGATTGTCTGCTGAAAATAAGTGTATTCGCATTCGCATTCCCATGATTCCCCAAGTGACGTTTACAGACGAAAATATAAGCGGAATTTTGTCTTTCCTTGACAAATTGCCTTCGCCCGTGCGCAGCGTCGATTTGTTGCCCTATCACAATATGGCGTCGCACAAATATCGCCGTTTTGGTATGGCAAACCGCTTCGAAACGCTGAAATCGTTGCCCAAAGAGGAACTGTTCGTTGTAAAACAACAATTTGAAACCGCAGGATATGAAACCCATATTGGCGGATGATGGATAAATCTCAATAAAAACTAAAAATATGACGCCCAGAATAGCAAAATTAAGAAATCAGAGCCTTGACGCCGTCAACAAAATTTCGTCGGAACGGGCATTGTTGATGACCGAATTTTATAAAAACCACGCGGCATTTGGCGACTCCATTCCCGTGCAACGCGCCAAATCATTCGATTATCTGTTGATGAACAAAGCCATTTGCATCAACGACGACGAGCTGATTGTGGGTGAGCGCGGCCCTGCCCCCAAAGCTACGCCCACCTATCCCGAAATTACCGTTCACTCGTTGGATGACCTCGATATTCTCAATTTGCGCGAAAAGGTTTGGTTTCGTGTCGACGAGCAAACCCGTGCCGATTACGAAAAAACCATCATTCCGTTTTGGAAAGGCCGCTCCAATCGCGATAGGATTATGGAAGCCATGACGTCCGCATGGCACGATGCATACGAAGCCGGCATTTTCACCGAGTTTATGGAGCAGCGTGCCCCCGGGCATACGGTTGCAGGCTACAAAATCTTTCAAAAAGGAATGTTCGAGATAATGAACGATATTGAAGAAAGCGCGGCCGCCATCGACAGGATAAACGATGCACAGGCTTACGACAAGTTGGAAGAGCTGAAAGCCATGAAGATAGCAGCGCAGGCCGCCATCGGTTTCGCCGAGCGCCATGCCGAAAAACTGGAACAGTTAGCGCAGACCGAAACAGACGAAAAAAGAAAAAGAGAAATGACGGAAATGGCGCGCGTCTGTCGTCGTGTTCCGGCGCATGCCCCAACCACCTTTCATGAGGTTTTGCAGCATTACTGGTTTGTGCATCTGGGCGTTGTCACCGAGTTGAATCCGTGGGATTCGTTCAATCCGGGGCGGCTCGACCAGCATCTTTATCCCTTTTACAAAGCCGAAATCGAAGCGGGTTCCCTGACCCGCGAATTTGCCGTTGAGTTGCTGCAATCGTTCTGGATAAAATTCAACAACCATCCGTCGCCGCCAAAAATAGGCGTAACGGCCGAAGAGAGTAATACCTACACCGATTTCTGCCTGATAAATCTGGGCGGATTAACGTCGGATGGAAAGAACGCCGTTAATGAAATGACCTTCATTTTGTTGGATGTGATTGAAGAGATGCGTTTGTTGCAGCCCGGTTCCATGGTGCAGTTAAGCCGTCAGAATCCCGACAGTTTTATCGACCGCGCTGTGAAAATCACCAAAACAGGATTCGGGCAGCCGTCGATTTTTAACACCGACGCTATTGTGCAGGAACTGGTAAATCAGGGTAAAGATGTGGAAGACGCACGCAACGGAGGGGCCAGCGGTTGTGTTGAGAGCGGCGCTTTCGGCACGGAAAGTTACATTTTGTGCGGCTATTTCAACCTGCCCAAAATTCTGGAAGTAACGCTGCACGACGGTTTCGACACGCGAACCGGAAACCAAATCGGATTGCACACAGGCAACGCTTCGGAATTGAAATCGTATGAGGCATTGCTGGCGGCATTCCAAAAGCAGGTGCAACATTTTGTCGATGTGAAAATCAGGGGAAACAATGTGATTGAAAGAATTTTCATGTCGCATATGCCAACGCCTTTCCTGTCGCTGATCATCGACGATTGCGTGGCACGCGGCATGGATTATATACAGGGAGGCGCACGCTACAACACCAACTACATTCAGGGCGTGGGAATGGGAACCATCACCGATTCGCTCACCGCATTGAAAAAGTTGGTTTTTGAAGACGGAGCTATCACTTTGCCCGATTTTGTAAAAATGCTGGAAGATAATTTTGCAGGGAACGACGAGTTGCTCTACCGATTGCTTTACAAAACCCCAAAATATGGCAACGATGATGATTTTGCTGATGCTCAACTGGTCGATGTTTTCAATATCTATCACGACGCAGTGAGTGGCCATACCAGTCCACGCGGCGCGCAATACCGCATCAACTTGCTGCCTACCACCTGTCACGTTTATTTCGGTAGTGTGATGCATGCCAGCCCCGACGGGCGCAAATCGAAAACGCCTGTGTCGGAAGGTATTTCGCCCGTGCAGGGAGCCGACAGGAAAGGCCCCACTTCGGTGGTGAAATCGGCTGCCAAAATCGACCATTTACATACTGGCGGCACGTTGCTGAATCAAAAGTTCAGCCCTTCGTTTTTCGAAGACGAAACGGCCATTCGCAAAATTTCGGGTTTGGTGCGCAGCTATTTCCGCTTGAATGGCCATCATATCCAGTTCAACGTGGTTACTGCCGACACGCTTCGCGATGCGCAGAAACATCCCGAAAAATATAAAAACCTGATTGTGCGCGTTGCCGGTTATAGCGACTATTTCAATGATTTGGGTGAAGACCTCCAAAATGAAATTATCAAGCGTACAGAACATGAGGGCGCATGAGTCTCACTGAGAATTGAAAATTGAATCAGGCGCGGAGCGATTCAATTCTTAATTTTTAATTGGTTCTCAACTCTCAA
>WRIQ01000066.1 GCA_009782655.1 Prolixibacteraceae bacterium | reverse complement strand
GGTTGCCAAAGCGGAATCATCCTCACAGCCTCGCACAATCCACCCGAATACAATGGCTATAAAGCTTATTGGGACGATGGCGCTCAGGTTACAGCCCCCCACGACACGGCAATTATTGAAGAAGTGAAACGCATTAAACCACAGGATATTAAGTTCGACGGACAGAAAGAATTGATTCAATTGTTGGGCGACGAAGCCGACAGAAAATATATCGACCGCGTGAAAACCATTTCGTTATCGCCTGAGACAGTCGCCCAATATCACGATTTGAAAATTGTATATACGCCCATCCACGGAACAGGCTTCAAGCTGGTGCCGATGGCTTTGCAGGCTTTCGGATTTACGCATATCATCCATGTTCCCGAACAGGATGTGATCAGCGGCAATTTTCCTACCGTGGCGTCGCCCAATCCCGAAGAACCGGCAGCCATGAAAATGGGAATTGAGAAAGCTGTGGAAACCGATGCCGAAGTGGTGATGGCCACCGACCCCGACAGCGACCGCTTAGGCGTTGCCGTGAGAAACCTGAAAAATGAATTTGAAATAATCAATGGTAATCAAACAGCATTGCTTTTTGTATATTATATCATCACGCGGATGCGCGAAAAAAAGATGCTCAGAGGCGACGAATTTATCGTGAAAACCATAGTGTCCACCGAATTGATAAAGGAAATAGCTCTGCGTAACCACATCGAATATTACGATGTCTATACCGGATTCAAGTACATTGCCGAGGTGATCCGCGAAAACGAAGGAGTGAAAAAATATATCGGTGGCGGCGAAGAGAGTTTCGGATTTCTGCCCGAAGATTTTGTTCGCGATAAAGATGCAGTATCCTCCATTGCGCTGATGGCCGAAATTGTCGCTTGGGCGAAAAGCAGAGGTAAAACGTTGTACGAATTATTGCTCGATATTTATATCGAATACGGCTATTCGAAAGAGGCCATGTTCTCCATTACACGCAAGGGGCAGTCGGGCGCCAAAGAAATAAAGCGGATGATGGAACAATTCCGTAGCAATCCGCCGAAAGATTTGGACGGGGCGCAAATAGAATTGATGAAAGATTTCGATACGCTTGAACAGAAAAATCTGATAACCGGAAAAACCGAACCGATAGCGCAGAAAACCACATCCAACGTATTGCAATTTTTTGCTGTCGACGGGACAAAGGTGTCAGCAAGGCCTTCGGGAACAGAGCCCAAAATCAAATTCTATTTTGAAGTGAAGGGTGAACTGAAATCCTACGCCGATTTTGACAAAACCGAAAAACTGGCAGCGGAAAAAATAGAAAGGCTGATGAGTGAACTGGGGTCTGTATAGACAGCATGATAATAGTAACTATTTTGTATTATCTTTATCACAAAATTTCAGAGGAAATTAAAACAATAGAATTTTTTTTTTGCATTATTTTGATAATCAGAATGTTTTGTGAGGATTAAACTGTTTGTTTGAAGGTTGACGATTCACATTCGGCGGGTTCATTTATCTAAAAGCGGAAGTTTGACAGGAAAAATATCTGAACGGAAGCGGACGCAGGATCGGGGCATGACGGTTTTTTCAAATCAGCATCTGGTTGGCTTGCAAAATAGCTGTGCGTTAATTAATTTTGTTGGGTTCTTTTCTTCAGGGAATTCAATGAATATGATAAAAAGTAAATTTTAAATGGTAAAATAATTTCAGTTGATAATTATTAATATAATGTAAGATTAAAAACCGTAAACTACGATGAAGAAAATTTTATTATTGGCAGCGCTGGTTTTACCGGCAATGGTTTTTGCACAACAGAAACCGACGATGGGAATGAAGCCCGAGATGACGGAAATCTGGGAGCCCGAAGTGAAAATTGTTACCCCCGGTGTGAAATATGGAGATGCGCCTTCGGATGCGATCGTTCTTTTCGACGGGAAAAACCTTGACGCCGAATGGGTCAGCGACCGCGGCGGAAAACCCGAATGGAACGTGGAAAACGGAGCCATGACCGTTGCTCCCGGGAAAGGCGGCATTAAAACGAAGAAGGAATTTGGCGATTTTCAATTGCATATTGAATGGCGCTCGCCCCAGGTGGTGAAAGGCGAAAGCCAAGGACGCGGCAACAGCGGCATTTTTATGCAGGGGCAATACGAAGTGCAGGTTCTCGACAGCTACGAAAACCGTACGTACCGCAACGGTCAGGCCGGTAGTATTTACAAACAGCATCCCCCTTTGGTGAACGTCACAAAAGCACCCGGCGAATGGCAAACATATGATATCATTTATACGGCGCCAATTTTCGACGCAGAAGGGAAATCGTATCTCGTGCCGCCGAAAATCACCCTGTTGCACAATGGCGTGGTTGTCCAGAATGCCTCCGAAGTGCGAGGGCCGACAGTTTACATCGGCGTTCCCGAATATTTCGTATCGTCACACGGGAAAGGCCCCATCTCGCTGCAAGACCACGGCGATTTGGTAAGCTTCCGCAATATCTGGATAAGAGAACTGTAAAGGAGAATGGCGCCGTCCGTTGATTTGCAACGAATATCGTTGCCTCTTCAGAAAAGCGCCCAATTCGAATACACATCCTGATCTGAAATTGTCACATAATTTAACTCGAAATGCGAAAATCGCACACAGGGAAGTCGAAAAAGACAAAATTTCGACCACAAGATAACTATATGCCTGAGTTAAAAAATTCAATTTAGATATTCAGGTAATAGCTTCTTTCGCGAAAAAATACTAATTATGTACCTCGATCTAATCCATACTTATTAAAAACACGAAAATGAAACGATGCAATTATTTTCTATTTTGGGCGTTGGCGGCAACATGCTGGTTCTCTGTTATAAACATCGTATGTGCACAAGATTTGTCAACATCGCAAACGCCGATAATACCTTCTGTTCAGGAGATAAACCGCCCGTTCGGCAGTCACGATGCGGAAGCGTTTAAATCACCCTCTAAGGTCTATTATCCCGAAACTTGGTTTCATTACATTGGAGGAAATGTTTCCACCTGGGGCATTACCGCTGATTTGGAAGCGATTGCCGGCGCGGGCATTTCGGGCATCCAGTTATTTCACGGGCAGTTTGGAGGCCCATGGCCGGGTGTGGATCCGCAGATAACGTGCCTCAGCCCGTTGTGGGACGAAGCCGTTAAGCACACTGCTTTGGAGTGCCGCCGTCTGGGATTGCGTTTCACCATGCAAAACTGCCCCGGCTGGGCCATGTCGGGAGGGCCGTGGATAGAGCCTTCCAATGCCATGCGCCATCTGGTATACAGCCGTACCGATGTGGAGGGCGGCGTGCATATTTTGGGCGAACCGTTGCCTGCACAATCCGGCAACGAAGATTGGCGCGATTATAAGGATATTGCCGTGCTGGCTTTTCCCACGCCCGATGGCGATACCGGCGAGCCGTTGAAGCCTGTTTCCATAAAAAGCAACCATGAACTGGCATGGGAAGAGTGCCTGACAGGGAAACTGCGGCAGCCTTTTCGTTTTTCTCCCACACCAAAAGAGAATCCCCATTGGATAGAAGTTTCCTTTGAAAAGCCCGTGGCGCTTCGCACGGTGGAATTTCCGTCGATAAACGGCATGAACCACGCATGGTGTTTCGAACCCGGCGTTTCAATCACGGTGCAAGCTGTCATGCCCGATGGCGCCATCCGGGATATACTCATCACCGAATTACCGCAATCCAGTTGGCAGGACGACCGTCCCATATCGTTTGCCTGTTCCGAAATTTCGGGTGTGTCGACATATCGAATTTCGTTTGCCAATGCGCATGATATGGCGCTTCCATCGTTGAAATTGTTCTCGGCAGCCCGTCAGAATAACTGGGAATCGGAAGCGGGATGGACTTTGCGAAGCATTGAGCGTATGGGAGAACACGCCCGGCAATCCGCTTCGGCTTACGTAGATTTTGACAAGGTAACGGATATTTCAGATAAAATGGATGTAAACGGACACTTGACATGGGACGCTCCAAAAGGCAAATGGACCATATTGCGAATCGGGCATGTGAATACGGGTATGCGCAATGGCCCGGCGCCACCCGAAGGTACCGGATGGGAATGCGATAAACTTTCCGTTTCGGGGCCCGACGAACAGTTTGCCGGTTATCTGGGACGCCTTTCGGGAAACGACGGCCCGCTGGCTGGCGGCCTGCTGAACGGAATGTTGCTGGATAGCTGGGAATGTAAAACGCAAACATGGACAAACGATATGGAAAACGAGTTTCAACATTTGGCAGAATACCCGCTTCGCAAATGGTTACCTGCGGTTTTTGGCTACGTGATTGACGATACGGAAACAACAAAAAGCTTCCTGCGCGATTGGCGTTCGGTTATCGGCACCCTTTTTTCCGACAAATTTTTCGGACGCATGGCCGAACATGCAAAGGCAAACGACATGTCCATTACTTATGAAACTGCCGCAGGCGATATATTCCCCGCTGATATCCTCGAATATTACAAACATTCCGACGTGCCCATGTGCGAGTTTTGGCAACCTTTTTCCGAAGGTTATGTCGGTTCGCTCAATTATAAGCCGATAAAGCCCACGGCATCAGCCGCCCGCATTTATGGCAAGCCCCGTGTAGCCGCAGAAGCATTCACCTCATTCAGCCTCACATGGGACGAACATTTTGACATGCTGAAAGAAGTAGCCAACATAAACAGTATCGAAGGTGTCACCCATTTAATATTTCACACTTACACCCACAATCCGCAAAATCCCTTTTTGCCTCCCGGAACATCTTTCGGCTCCGGAATAGGCACCCCTTTCCTGCGCGGACAAACTTGGTGGAAGCACGTCCCAGAGTTTAACACCTACCTGTCGCGTTGCAGCTACCTCCTCGAACGCGGGAAACCAGTGTCGGATGTACTTTGGTATCTTGGCGACGAAATGAACCATAAACCGGATCAGGAGGTTCCGTTCCCCCAAGGTTTCAAATATGATTACTGCAATCCCGATGTTCTGCTGAACCGCCTGACGGTGCGTGACGGAATGATTTTCACGCCTGAAGGAATCGGTTATCGCGTGTTGTGGATGCCCGATGCGCGGCGCATGTTGCCGCAAACGGTGGAAAAACTGTATGCCATGATAAACGAAGGCGCTACGGTTATCGGCGATGCACCCCAAGGGCTTATAACGCTGACAGGCGGCATAAACGCCCTGAAAAGGTTTGAGGGAGCGGTGGAGAAAATTTGGGGAAAAACGCTGCAAAAAGGAGTCCGCAAAATCGGTAAAGGATTGATAGTTGAAGGCATGGACATTGACGAGGCGCTGCAAGAACTCAACATGCAACCCGATGTAAAAGGCGGCGATGCTTTGTGGGTACACCGCAAAATCGACGGCGCCGACTGGTATTTTGTATGTGCGCCCAAAGGGAAAAATTTTAAGGGAATGCTCGATTTCCGTACAAACGGAGCCGTAGAAATTTGGGATCCGGTAACTGGTTCTGTTTCAGGTATTGAAAGCAAACATAGCGACGGCTACACGTCGGTGGCGCTTGATTTGCCCAAAGCGGGCTCCTGTTTTCTGGTCTTCAAGCCCGAAAGTTCTGTTCCCAAGGCGAAGGTGTTACGAACATCCGTTTCCCAGATCGATCTTCCCGATTCATGGACATTGTCGTTCCCAGAAGGGTGGGGAGCGCCTCCATCGCTCAAAAATACAAAATTGCAGCCTTGGAAAAACCTCGATGTTGCTGACGAAGCTAAAGCCTTTTCGGGTACGGTAACCTATACAACTACTTTCGAGGTAGGCGACATTATACCCGAAGTGCACTATTGGCTCGACCTCGGCAGGGTGGAAATGATTGCTGTGGTGTGGCTCAACGGCAAAAAGCTGCGCACACTTTGGGCACCTCCTTATTGCCTCGATGTTACCCAAGCAATAAAATCGGGCGCCAATACCTTATCCATTGAAGTAACAAGCACTTGGTTTAACCGTCTGGTGTACGATGCGCGGCAACCCGAAGAAGGCCGCAAAACATGGACTATCAACGGCCCGTCGGGGAAAGCCGAATTGAGGGACAGCGGGCTGCTGGGACCGGTTAAATTGATAATGGAATAACTGTTTGTAAGAAAGATGTCAGAAAAATTGAATCCCTGTTCTCGTGAAAATCGCTTTCCAGACGCTGTTGCAAACCAAAAAAAGATAATTTTGCAATAATCTTTTGAAAATTGTAGTAAGTAGTTAAAAAAATAGTTATGGCAGAATTTATTTATCAGAAACCTTTCCCAATCAAAAATGACGATACCCGTTATCGGCTTTTAACGCAGGATTATGTAAAAGTTGTTGAAATTGAAGGGCGAAAAATATTGAAAATAGCTCCGGAAGGCCTCGAATTATTGGCGCGCGAAGCCATTGCCGACGTGTCGTTCTATTTGCGTCCGGCGCATTTGAACAAACTGACCGACATCCTAAAAGACCCGGAGGCTACTGATAACGACCGATTTGTAGCGCATACCATGTTGCTCAACCAGATAGTATCGGCCGAGGGTGAACTGCCCACGTGTCAGGATACCGGCACTGCCATTGTCATTGGCAAAAAAGGGGAAGATGTTTACACCGGCGCCAACGATGCCGAACATCTTTCGAAAGGCGTCTTCGAAACCTACCGCGACCGCAATCTGCGCTATTCGATGGTGGTGCCTTTTACAATGACCGAAGAGAAAAACACGGGTAGCAATCTGCCTGCACAAATTGATATTTATGCTGAACAAGGCGGCGAATACGAATTTTTATTTATCACTAAGGGCGGCGGTTCGGCCA
>WRIQ01000065.1 GCA_009782655.1 Prolixibacteraceae bacterium | reverse complement strand
CAGTCTTTCAGGTTATCGGATGAAAATGTTTTGAAATAAGTGCCGCCCCATCCCTGAAAGCCGTCGCTGGTGGGGTAAAGATAATATTTGCCCGTTTTTTCGGAATAAAGAATTTCGGGATCGGCAAAATAGCCTGTCAGCACGGGATTTTTTTCTTCGGCAAGGGGCGGAAAACCATCAGGAATCCCCCATTTCCCGATAATGGTTTGCAGCTCTTTTCGCGTGATCGGAATGATGGTTCCATGACGCGGGTGAAAATTCATGCTGATTTCGTGATCGATGGCTTTGAAATTGTCAAGGTCGACACTCTCGCAAAACTGATATTTCCCTTTCATATACACATCGTAGATCAAGATATATTTGTCGTCGTTTATGAGCTTGAAAACGCACGAACCTTCTACGGCATCGCGGGTTTGCTGTTTGTAGTCGGGTTGTTCAATCCAGCATCCCGATGTCAGGTTGTCTGTCATGGCTTTTTTGATACCGTTTCCGTGGCCCTCGGTTTTGTAAAACATATGGAAAATTCCGTTTTTATAAACGATGTCAGCGTCGATGCACGATTTACCGTTTTTCGGATGGAAGAGTTGTCGAGGTTCGCTCTCCAAATCGGTAAAATCTTCGTTTGCATATGCGTAATAAATAATGTCGGGATTTCCGGCGCCATGTTGCATCGACCAGTAAATCATGTATTTTTTTGCATGGGGATCGAAAATTGTTTGCGGCGCCCACACGCGCAATAAATTTTCCTGACCGGCATATTTTTTTTGAATATTGACGGGCGAGGCAGTCCAGTTGACAAGGTCTGTCGATTTCAACAGAACCATGCCGCGGTTCGAATCCCACCCTTTGAACGAAGTCATGTCGGTGGCTACCATATAAAAAGTTTTTCCGTCGCGACAGCGCAAGATATGCGGGTCGCGCACGCCGCCGGTTTCGCTGATATTCTTCGAAAGAATCACCGGTTCGTCGCCGTTCAACGCAAAATAGTTATAACCGTCGGGACTGACGGCGAAACAAACCTGCTCTTCTTCCACACGGTTTCCATGGAAATAGGCGAAAAGCCACGCCACGCAATCTTTCTCCACAGCATGAGGCGCTATTTCACTTTGCCCCCGCAGTTGGGCGAATAGGCAGCTTATCAATGTGAGAATGAGTGTAGAGACGACTTTTTTCATGGTCATTTTTTTTGTGGTAAATCAATATTCGGATATTCTGTTTTTCAGGTTTCCCGACGAAGGGAATTTCAGGGTTATAAATTCTATTTCACGTTTTGTAATTGCTTAAATCTCAAAATAGTGAGTGAATATGGCGGCAATTCCAATTTATTTAAATCGCTGGGTTTCATTGCGACAGTAACGGGGACGGCGTTTCTGTCATCGGGTTTGCCCGACAAAATGGTTCTTTCCGCCTCGCTTGCTTCAATAGCGGTATGGCCAATATTCAGTTTGATATTTGCCGCAACAGGAAGCAAATTGATAAGCTTGATTATCAAGTCTTCCGTTTTGCTGTTGCGAACCACCGAACAGGCAATACGTTTTTTTACATCGTTGTGATTGTCCGGCAGGCCGACGATGCTGGATACATGTTGGTCGCCCGAATGGTTTCCGAAAAGTTTCTGCACATGATAACCCACGGTGGGTTTCACTTGGGTGTTGTTGAAATAAATGAGGTCGGGATTCCATTGGGTATGACCTTCTTTAGCCAGCAGCGGCGCGTAGGAGGTCAGGCTAACAACATCGCCGTTGCGTTCTATGTTCATCAGGTGGAGTGCCTCTGCCAGCGCCGTTTCCACATTGTTGGGGCGTCCGGGCAGGTGGGCGGCATATTCGCCGAGGTAAACTTTCGATTTGTTGCGGTCGTAGCGGTCATAGAAATCCTGATTGTGGATGTACCATCCGGGCGGATTGTAATAGTGTTCGTCAATCATGGGCAGGTTGATATCAGCGGCTATGCGCCAGCCTTCGGTGTAGTCGCTTCCTTCGTAAAAAGGGCCTGCCGTTCCGACGACCGTTATTTCCGGATATTTTTCTCTTACGGCATTGCAAATCATCACATAGCGTTCTTCGAATATGTCGGAGATAAGGTCCTCGTTACCTATCCCGATATATTTCAGGTTGAAGGGTAGGGGATGACCTGCCTGCGCACGCAATTTTGCCCATTTGTTCTTTTGAGGATCGCCGTTCGCCCACTCTATAAGGTCGAATATTTCATGTATGTATTCTTGCATGTCGTGCATGGGAATTCCGCACTGCTGACCGTGGCCGCCGGTTCCAGAATTTTGGCAGGGTACGCCTGCCGGAACAACCGGCAACGGCTCGGCGCCTATGTCCTCACAAAACTGAAAATATTCGTAATAGCCCAATCCCGCCGTTTGATGATACCCCCAGAGGTTGCGCTGCGGTTTGCGGGTTTCAACCGGGCCGATGGTGTTTTTCCAGCGATACATGTTTTTCAGGCCGTCGCCATGCGCCACGCAGCCGCCGGGGAAGCGCACAAAGCGCGGTTTCATATCGGCGAGCGTTTGCGCAAGGTCGGCACGCAGCCCGTTTTTTCGCCCCCTGAAGGTTTTTTGCGGGAAGAGCGATATCATGTCCATTGCAATTTTTCCTTCGGTTTGGGGAATCACTTCCAGACGGGCTTGATCCGTAGTTTCATTGGCAGTGATGACCGCACTGTATTGCTTCCACTCCGTGGAAATGGTTTTCGTTGAAGTTTCGCCATAAATTCTTCCGTTTTCGCCGGTGAGGCGGATTTTCAGCTTGCCGTTTTTTCCGTTCAGCGAGCGTGCAAAAATCGAAAAATCATAGGATTCGCCTTTCTGCAGGGCTATGCCGTCGAAGCCTTCATTCGTCAAGCCGGGTCCCTGTTTCTCGATTTCCAAAACTGCATAATGCTTGTTGTTGGCATGAATGGGCGCGATTGTGTCGATGGTAAAAATAGCATCACTGCCGCTCAAGCTCCATGCTTTGCGTGCATTCCACGATTTGTCGCGCCCTTCTTTGTCATCCGGCGAATATTCGAAGCCTCTGTTTTGAATCAGCTCCGCATATATTCCGCCGTCGGCAGCGTAGTTGATGTCTTCGAAAAAGATTCCTATCAACATATCGCTTATCGGTTTGGTTCTGGTTATATCGATGTCGACAATTGCTTCCACGGGTTTAAGGTTTGCAAAACGGCTGTTGTCGTCGGCCATTTTTTCGCTGTAAAGCATATTTTTATAGGCGGCCAATTGCCGGGTCTGAACGAGTTTGTCAATTACGCTCCATTCCACTTTGTGGATGGTTCCCACTTGCTCGTTTCCTCCAATATCAGCAAATGCACGTTGGTTTATCCGGGCGGCTTCGGGGACTTCCTGCGGTGCGCTGTAATACCTGAAATCTTTTGTATAGGCGGCATACAGCCTGTCTTCGTCTTTGGTATTTACCCACGAGATAAAATAGTTGTCGTTGGCGCTGTTGTATCCTGTTTCAATAAATTGGCAATTTCCGTCGTGGGCGACGGCCGGATAAGATTGCGGCTTCCAGTTTATCAGGTCGGCCGACGAGGTGCAAGCCAGTACGCCATCGTCTTCGTTGACGCTCCACAGGCAACGCCACAATCCGCTTTCGTCTCGGAATAAAATCGGATTTACCATCCGTTTCTGGCTTCCCCATCGGCCGTAATCGCAGCGGAGGTAGCTGTGTTCAGGGCCTATGGGATGCCAGTTTCCGCCATCGAGACTCCATGCGAAATGCAGTCCGTTGCGTCCTTGATTTGCAGAGACTCCATATGCAAAAACATAGGCCGAGTCGGGCTCGTCGGCAAAAGCGCCTGCAAGCGGCGAAAATATGGAAAATAAAATTATTTGCAGTTTCAGATTTCTGATATTCATGATTTTATAACAGGAAAACCACAAAAAGCACAAATCAGCTTCGTGCTTTTTGTGGATATTATTTTGAAAAGATTTTTCACATTTAACTTGTGGCGCTTACCAGAAATAGATATAGAACGCAACGGTTATTCCCAAAATAATTACTGTATGAATTATATCCCAATGGCTCCAACTGGCGCGTGTTTCGGCTTTTTGTTCCGCCGTGGCCGTTCCGTAAACCAACCCCTGTATTTGATGTAGCGACGGCGCTTTTGTCAAAAGACTCACAACAACAACTACAATGATGCAAAAGAGGAACATCCATCCGCAAAAGAAGAGCCAGTTGATGTCGTAAAAAATTGATTTAAACCAAGTTTGTGAAACACCGGCTCCGGCGTTGCTGTAGAATATATTGGCGCCCAGACGTGTTAATCCGATAACCATGCCTGCAATCAACCCCCACATGCCGCCTTTGGAGCTGGTGCGCTTCCATGAGATGCCCAGCAGGAACGCCGCAGCAATACCCGGCGCCAAAACCGACTGAACATCTTGCAGATAAGCGTATAAAACATCGCCTACGCTGCGCATAATGGGAATCCACAAAATTCCCAGAGCCACAATAACGATGGTTGCAATGCGGCCAATCATAACCAGTTTTTTCTCCGGCGTTTCCGGCCGGAAACGTTTGTAAAAGTCGATGGTGAAAAGCATGGACGAGGAGTTGAACAGAGAAGCCAGCGAGCTCATCAGCGCGGCCAGAATGCCGCAAACCACCAATCCCTTGATTCCGGAAGGCAGCAATTTGGCTACCAGAACGGGAAATGCGGCGTCGGCATTGTGGGCGCCGTTTTCCAGCATCGGCAGGAAAGAACCTGTTTTTTGATGAAGCGCAAAGGCGATCATTCCGGGAATCATAAACAGGAATACGGGGAGCAGCTTCAGGTAGGCGCCGAAAATGGTACCGCGGCGCGATTCTTTCTGATTTTTTCCTGAGAGAACTCGTTGCACGATATACTGATCGGTACACCAATACCAAAATCCGATGATGGAGGATCCTACCAGAGCGCCCAGCCACGGGAAATCCGGGTCTTTGTTGCTTCGTATCAGGGCGGTCATGGAATCGCCATAGTCGTTAATGGGTGTTGCGCCGACAATACGGAGCATTTCGTTCCATCCGCCCACTTCTTTCAGCCCGAGTACAAGGATAATCAACGAACCCAGCAACAGAATAGGCGTTTGCAAAACCGATGTGTAAAGCACAGATTTCATACCGCCGAAGACAGTATACAACGCCGTGATTAGTACCAAACCGATGGCGGCAATCCAGAAAAAATCGATGCCCCACAATTTGTCGATGCCGAAAACCTGCTGGAAAACCAGCCCGCCTGCATAAACGGTGACGGCGACTTTGGTCAGAACATAACTGATAAGCGAGATTACCGATAAAATTGTTCTTGATTGTGGATTATAGCGCCGCTCCAAAAACTCAGGCATGGTATAAACCATACTGCGCGAGTAAAAGGGCACAAAGACCCATCCCAAAATCAGAATCATCCATCCGTGAATTTCCCAGTGAGCCATTGCCATGCCGCTTGAAGCGCCGGCGCCTGCCAGTCCTATCAGGTGCTCCGACCCGATATTCGATGCAAAAAGCGACGCTCCGATAACAATCCATGTAGCATCGCGCCCACTCAAAAAATAATCGGCCGAGTTGTCTTGCTTTTGCTTCATCACCCAAACGATAATTCCGATAAGAACAAGGCAGAATAAACCGATAACGATCCAATCTAATAAAACCATAATGTTTTTTTATTTAAGATTAATTATTTTAATACAATTTTTGCTCGGTAAATTTACCCAGTTCCCTGTATTTTTCATACAAATCCCTGTATATTTTATGATTTTTGGCGTTGGGCGTGTATTCGTGCGAAAAACCTTGCCCCATTGCTTTTTGTGCGGCAAAAATATCTTCATGGATGCCGGCAGCGACAGATGCAAACATGGCTGCGCCAAAAGCACAGGCCTGTTCGGTTTTGGCGACTTTGATGGGCATATCCAGCACGTCGGCCAGCGTTTGCATCACCATGGGCGATTTTTGCGAGATACCGCCGATGCCGATTACTTCCCTGATTTCGATACCGTTTTCGAGGAAGCGGTCAACGATGGCTTTGGAGCCGAAGGCGGTGGCTTCCACCAATGTACGGAAAATCATCGCCGGTGTACTGCCCAAAGTCAAGCCCGAAATTGTGCCTGTAAGCAATTGGTTGGCGTCGGGTGTGCGGCGGCCGTTCAGCCAGTCGGTTGCGATCAATGTTTTGGAAACAGGGAGTTTTTCCGCTTCTTCCGTCAGTTCGGAAATGCTTTTCCCTACAAATTTTGAAAACCACGCATACACGTCGCCGAATGCCGATTGTCCCGCTTCCAGACCAATCATTCCGGGAATGACCGATCCGTCTACCTGGCCGCAAATTCCCGGAATCAGCTTGTGTTTCATCTCTTCGCGGGAGGCCACCATGATGTCGCATGTGGAGGTTCCGATAACGCGCAACAACGTTTTCGGGCTGATTTCGGCGCCCACGGCACCCATGTGGCAGTCGAATGCGCTGACGCCGACAACAACATCGGTTGTCAGTCCCAGCTTTTCAGCCCATAGGGGCGTGAGCGTTCCCACTTTTTTGTCGCTGGTATGCGTTTCGCTGAAAAGATGGCCGCGGAAACCTTTCAGGCAGGGACTTAGCGCCGTCAGAAATTCTTCGGCGGGCAGTCCGCCCCATTCTTCGAGCCACATGGCTTTGTGGCCGGCTGCGCAACGGCTGCGGATGATTTCTTCAGGCTTGGTTATTCCGGTCAGAAAAGCGGTCATCCAGTCGCAGTGTTCCACCCAACTGTAAGCCGCATCTCGTATGCTTTCGTCT
>WRIQ01000064.1 GCA_009782655.1 Prolixibacteraceae bacterium | reverse complement strand
TCAATGCCGAGGTGCGCATTGTGCAGCGCAACGACACCCTTCAGGCAAACAACGTTTTTTTGGATATTCACGTCGATAAAAAAGAGAAAGTACGCATTCAGAATTTGACCATCCACGGAAATAAAAATGTGAAAAACATGCCCCTCGAATGGTCGATGAAAAAAACCAACGGACGCAAGCTGCGTAACCTTTTCAGACCCAAGAAATATCTCGAAGAGAAGTTTGAAGAAGACAAAGTGAACCTGGTGAAAAAGTATAACGAAAAGGGATACCGCGACGCCATTGTGCTGAACGACACGGTCTATCCTGCCAGTAGGAAAAACAGGGTTAATATCGAATTGTGGGTCGAAGAAGGTGATCGCTACTATTTCGGCGATATAAAATGGTTGGGAAACACCATTTATGCTTCCGAAGATTTGAGCTACCTGCTGGGAATCAAACGAGGCGACGTATTCGACCAGAAATTGCTCGATAAAAGATTACTGAGCGACGAAGATGCCGTTCTCAATGTCGCCTATCAGGACAATGGTTACATTTTTTCGCATATAATACCCATCGAAGCGAGCATCGTAAACGATTCCATCAATTACGAAATGCTGGTTATGGAAGGTTCGCAGGCTACCATCAACAAGGTAAGCATCAAGGGAAATACCAAAACCCACGAAAATGTAGCTCGCCGCGAACTTCGGGTTTTCCCTGGCGACTTATACAGCCGCAACAATATTATACGTTCCATGCGGGAACTGTCGCAGTTGGGGCATTTCGATCAGGAATCCATCGTTCCTGAGACGGATCCCCACATACAGGACGGAACCGTCGACATTGAATTTTCCCTCACCGAAAAAGCCAACGACCAGATTGAACTCTCGGGAGGGTGGGGAGCCGGCATGTTTGTAGGCTCCGTAGGTCTGCGATTTTCCAATTTTTCAGTGCAGAATACATTCGACAAATCGTCGTGGAGGCCGTTGCCGTCGGGCGACGGACAAACGTTGAGCCTTCGCTACCAAACCAGCGGGAAATATTACCAGACGGTGAGCCTCTCGTTTATAGAACCTTGGCTGGGAGGAACAAAACCCAATTCGCTGTCCACTTCCTTTTCGTGGTCGAAAATGAATTTTTCAGCAAACAAATATATGCGTAATTACCTGAACAGCTACAACTATAATCCCTATTATGGTTACGGTGGTTACGGTGGTTATGGGGGTTATGGGGGATACGGTTACGGCAATTATTACGATCCCTACGGCTATTATTACGATCCCTATTCATACCTCAATCAGGGAACCACCAATGAAAAAGTGGAAGACCAGATTTGGGAAACACTTGCCATGGGCTTGGGGTATGGTTACCGCCTCAAGTGGCCTGATGATTTCTTTACGGTTTATCACGAAATGTCGTTCGAATACTACCGGCTGAAAAATATGGAAAACATGTTTTACGAACTGCGCGACAACGGAAAGGTAAACGGCCGGTTCTGGAATCTGAATTTCAAAACCGTGATTGGGCGTAACTCGTTAGATAGTCCGCTCTACACGCGAAGTGGTTCGCAGTTTTCGTTGGGTGTTAAATTTACGCCTCCCTATTCGCTTATAAACGGAAAAAATTATGACGACCCGAAGATGAAAAATTCGGAACGCTACAGGTTGATCGAATATCATAAATGGAATTTTAAGGGGCAGATGTTTACTCCGTTGACGAAAAACCGAAACCTCGTCTTCAGGGCCGCCGCCGAACTGGGATTTCTAGGGTATTACAACCGCAACCTTAACTCGCCTTTCGAAGGCTTTATCGTGGGAGGTTCCGGAATGTCGGGATACAACTACTACGGCTCGGAATATATTGCCATGCGCGGATATCCCGATTTCAGCCTCAGCCAGCATCTGTCGTCGCGGGGCGGAAACCTCTACTCGAAATACACCATGGAACTACGTTATCCCATCATCATGCAGCAAAGCGCTAATATTTATGCACTGACTTTTCTGGAAGCGGCGAATGCTCATTCCAATTTCAAGAACTACAACCCGTTCAAGCTATACCGTTCGGCAGGTGTGGGTGTGAGGGTTTACCTGCCCATGTTCGGGTTGATGGGCGTTGATTGGGGATACGGATTTGACCAGTTGCCCGGAAGCTCAGGAGGCCGCAAAGGAGAATTTCATTTCACTATGGGACAGTCGTTCTAAAAAATGGCGTAAAATTTGTCAAACATAAATTCTGGAAAAATTTAAAACTATAAGGCATGAAAAAAATTGTTTTAATTCTCGGAATGGTGGCCATGATGGCCGCAGGAGCTCAGGCTCAGAAATTCGCATTTATTGATTCTGATTATATTCTTGAGAATATTCCGGCTTTTAATGCGGCTCAGGAACAGTTGGATCAACTCTCGCAACAATATCAGAAAGAACTCGAATCGATGTATGCCGAAGTTGAAAAGATGTACAAAGATTATCAGTCGGAGAGCGTATTGCTTTCGGAAGACATGAAACGCAAACGCGAAGATGTGATAATTACCAAAGAAAAGGAATACAAGGAACTTCAGCGCAAGTATTTCGGCCCTACCGGCGATTTGTACAAACGCCGTCAAGCCCTGATAAAACCCATTCAGGACGATATATATAATGCTGTTCAGGAAATTGCCAACGATGGTGCCTATGCCGTAATTTTCGACAAGGCCAGCAATGCCACACTCTTCGTTACGAATCCCAGATTCGATTTAAGTGATCAGGTTTTGCAAAAACTTGGTTATAAAAATTAAAATTGATTTATATTTGTGTAAAAATAATCATTAGTTTGAAGTATGAAAAATGTATTAAAAATTGTAGTTGTTGCATCACTGGTATTTGTCAGTGGCGTGTCGTTCGGACAAAAGTTCGGGCATATTAATCTTGAGGAACTGGTAGCTTTGATGCCGGAAATGAAAAAGGCGACCGATGATTTTAACAAGGAAGTTGCCGGAATGGAAGAACAATACGCTGTATTCCAAAGCGAATATCAAACGAAAATGACCGATTTCGTCAACAAGCGCGATTCGCTGACGCAGTTGGTACGAGATTCGAAAGAAGAGGAAATCAGGACATTACAGCAGAGAATAGTCGCCTATCAGGAAACCGCGCCACAATTGTTGCAGCAGAAGCAGGTTGAGTTGATGGAGCCCATCTACGAAAAAGCGCAAAAAGCGGTTCAGGATGTGGGAAAAGAAAAAGGGCTGATTTACATCTTTAATGTGAATGACCAATTGGGCGGAACAGTTCTCTTCAGATCATCTGAAAGCGTTGATGTGTTGCCGCTGGCGAAACAAAAATTGGGATTGTAAGAATCAAAGGTTATTCATAAATGTTAAGAAAAGGCTGTCCGGTTTCGGATGGCCTTTTCTACATTTTTTTTGCTAAACACTGTTCCCGAGCAAATCGAACTCTTCTGCGGCTGTAATTTTCACATCCGCAAAATCGCCGATGTTTATTTGTTTTTCCGAGGCGAATAAAACTTCGCCGTCGACTTCGGGTGAGTCGTATTGTGTGCGTCCAACATAGCGGTTTCCTTCGCGGCGGTCGGTAATCACACGGAGCGTTGCGCCAATCTTGCTTTCGTTGATTTCCAGCGATATTTGTTGCTGAATTTCCATCAACCTGTCGGCTCTCTCCCGCTTGATCTCTTCGGGGACGTCATCCTCGAGACGGGCGAACGATGGCGTACCTTCTTCATGCGAATAGGGAAAAACGCCCAGTCTCTCGAAACGAATTTCCTCCACAAATCGGCACAACGCTTCAAAATCTTCCCGTGTTTCGCCCGGATAGCCTGTCAGCATGGTGGTTCGCAGCGCCACATTTGGAACGGCTTGCCTGATCTCGCGGATGAGCCCTTCGGTTTGGGAGCGCGTAACTTTGCGATTCATACTTTTCAAAACAGGATCGGCAATGTGTTGCAACGGGATATCGAGATATTTGCAAATTTTCGGATTGTCGCGCATAACCTTCAGGATATCCATGGGAAATTGCGACGGATAGAAATAGTGAAGCCGCACCCATTCGATGCCTTCGGCCTCTGAGAGCCTGTCGGTCAATCTCGCCAACATGCTTTTCCCGTATAAATCGAAGCCATACCACGAAAGGTCTTGTGCGATGACGAGCAACTCTTTCACGCCTGCGGCGGCGAGATATTTTGCCTCCTGCTCCAGGCTTTTCATCGTGCGTGAATGATATTTTCCTGTCATGCCAGGGATGGCGCAAAATGCACAATGACGGTTGCAGCCTTCGGAAATTTTCAGATAGGCGTAGTGCGACGGCGTTGTTATTTTACGCTCGTAGATATATTCGGGAAAATAGGTTGCACTGAGTTCCGCGGCAATGCTTTGCAAGTCGAATTTCCCAAAATAGCGGTCTACTTCCGGAATTTCGATTTCCAGCTCTTTTTTGTAACGCTCCGAAAGGCAGCCCATTACATAGAGCTTTCCAATGTCGCCCTTGTTTTTTGCATCGGCATAATCGAGAATCATGTCTACAGACTCCTGCTTGGCATCGTGGATAAAACCACAGGTGTTGATGATCACCGCGTCGAAGCTGCCTCCATCGGCGTCGTGCGCCACATGCCAGCGGTTGCGTTCCAACTGGCGGAGCAACACCTCCGAATCAACCAGATTTTTGGAACATCCCATCGTGATGATATTGACGGTCCTCTTTTTCATTCTTAGCTTTTGAACCCGCAAAATTAATCTAAAAAACCGGAAGCGGAAAAAACGGACATCTTGCTCCTGCCAAAATGCCATTCGCATTGCAAATGGTCAAACATCGGTTACGCTTCTCAAATGGCCGAATGACAAAATTTCCTGTCTCCTTCGCTCCAATTCTGCCAGTCGGTGAAGCCTTGTTTTACCATCGGCTGAATGTTGACTCCTAAAGTTACCTGAGGATTCTCACTTTCGAACATAGCTTCAATTTTGAGATACTTTTTCAAGCCTGTTCATACTTTTTCATGCATTCCTCAATTTCTTTTAGCATTTTTCGGGCAATTTCATTTTGTGTTCCAGTCATAGTGAAACAGCCAAAACTGAGTTTTTGGGCATCGCTATCATATGTTAACCATGCTCCTGCACCCCAATTTCTGAAAACACTTATTCTTTCCCTAAATTTTAATACCTTTTCCGCATCATCAGAAAAAGTAATTATCCACTTTTCTGCAATTTCAGTTTTAAGACAATTGAAATCAAAACCTTGCGCCATATTAAGTACAGAAAACCATGCACCTTTAAAAGTTGGCTTTTCAATGTCGTTGCTTTCCAGATATTTAGAGCGTATAGTAGAAAAATACACCCCTGCAATTGAACTAAAACTTATAATACATGCCATAAGAGTGGCTAAAATACTTCTTTCGAGTAAATCAAATTCATTCCCGCGAACTTTACAGATAAGGAAATGAAGCCCCATATACAAAATCCATGTTATAAGAAAAAAAATTAACCAAATCCTATTCAACTCCTTTTTCATATCAAAACTTGTTTTATTGTTTGTTTTGGCTTAAATGTCAAAACTGAGGATAAAAATAGTTCTAATCTTACTAAATGCCAAAACTGAGAATGTTTTTATTAGACTTTATATATGCATTGTTTATTGAACTTCCTGCCCTTTACAGAAAGTTTTGATTACGTTGAATTGATTATCGACTAAGTTGATGTCGGCATCTTTGCCGATGGCGATTGAGCCTTTGCGGTGGTCTATCCTCATCATACGGGCTGTTGTGATGCTCGCCATCTTTACCACATCCGACGCCGGTAGCTTTACGTTGAAGATCAGGTGACGCACCATACTGTCGATGGGCGAAATGGATGAGGCAAACGATGTGCGTTTGATATTCATAGCCACTCCCTTTTCAACCACAAATGAAGTGTCGCAGGTGTAAAAGACAGCTCCTTCGACACCTCCTGCAGCGCAATTGGCATCGGAACAAACCGTTAATTTGTCAGCGCCCTTACAACGGTAGGCAATCCGGATCAGTTCGTTCGGCAGATGATACCCGTCGGCAATGATCTCGGCATACAGTTCGTCTAAGGTCAGTCCGGCTTCCAATACCCCTCCGATACGGTAGGGGCCTACCTTTTTCGTTTGCGACATGGCATTGTACAGATGCGTTACCCCAACGGCGCCCTGGCTGACTGCATATTCTATTTCTTTGTATTCGGCGCAACTGTGCCCGATGGTTACTTTGATACCCATATCGGCAAGCGCAGGAAAATACGCTACATTCTGTCCGACTTCGGGTGCTATCGTTGTTCGCCGGATCACATCTTTATGAGTATCATATAGTTGCAGGTATTCATCGTTCAGCGGTATAATATGGCTTTCGGTTTGGCATCCTTTGTATGCTTTATTCAAAAAAGGCCCTTCGAGATGGCATCCGCAGATTTCCGTGCGACCCGGCTTGTTTTGTAACATGGCGGTACGGATGGTTTCCAATCCTGTGACGATGGCTGGTATCGCATTGGCGCCCAACGTAGGAAAGAGCGTGGTCACGCCACGACGTCCGTAAAAATCCCTCATTCCGTTAACCGACCCGATTGTTCCTTCGTTGCAATCAAATCCGTCGCCCCCATGACAGTGGGTATCAATATAACCGGGGATTGCCGACAGACCTGTCCCGTCGACAATCGTAGCGTGTTCGTCATTCACAAACCTCGGATGAATTGCCGTAATCTTTTCATCTTCAATCACAATCGTACCATTTGGAATGATTTCCGTCTCCGAATAAATTGTAGTGTTGGTAATGCAAATTTGCATGATTTATTGTGTTTTG
>WRIQ01000063.1 GCA_009782655.1 Prolixibacteraceae bacterium | reverse complement strand
ATCGCAGGAAGATACAACTATGCTGTTCAAAAAACTAAATCCGTTAACAGTCTATAAACTCAGGATATCAGAAGAGATTTTACCAACGCAAAAAAGATGGAACATTCAATGAGATTACATTTATATTTGACAACAATAAATTTCCGAAGTTTTCCGAACAATTTCCGAAGTTTGAAAATAGTAACAGTAAAAGACATTAACTAAATGAAAATGAATAAAATACACGGTGCCTAACGAGCGGTTTTGCGAGCCGCTACGATAATACTCAAACTTAAATGGCGAAAGCGTGGCACTCAACAAAAAAGGCAAAAAAGTGTTTCCAGAATAAGTGCACTGCTTTTGAATAGGATAAAAAATGAGAAAGCCAATAACCATAAACAAACGCCCAGATGTATGTGTGTTTCTGTCTGTCCTCAGGTCAGCAACCTGCGGTTATGAAAACCCGACATTTCAAGTCGAGTATTTGTTTCACTAATCATCTGTTTTGTTTTTTCATTCTCAATTCTCAATTAATTCGTCCTGTCGTCAGGGAATCAACCTCTACAACGCCGATTGAAACTGTTTCAGAAAACGCACGTCGTTTTCGAAATATAGCCGGATATCTTTGACGCCATAGAGCAGCATGGCTATGCGTTCGATTCCCATGCCAAAGGCGAAACCGGTATATTTTTCATTGTCGATTTTGCAGGCTTCCAAAACGTTGGGATCGACCATGCCGCAGCCTAAAATTTCGAGCCATCCCGAATATTTGCAAACATTGCAGCCCTTGCCCCCGCAGATGGAGCAGCTTACATCCATTTCGGCCGATGGTTCGGTAAAAGGAAAATAGGACGGGCGCAAGCGAATCTGTGAGCCTTCTCCGAAAAGTTCTTTGGCGAAATAGAGCAATGTTTGTCTCAAATCAGCAAACGACACATTTTCATCAACATATAAACCTTCCACCTGATGGAAGATACAGTGCGAACGTGCCGAAACAACTTCGTTGCGGAAGACACGCCCCGGGAAAATAGCGCGGATGGGCGGCTGCGTTTTCTCCATCATCCTGATTTGTACACTTGATGTATGGGTGCGGAGTAAAATATCGGGGTCTTTTTCGATGAAAAAAGTGTCCTGCATATCGCGCGCCGGGTGTTCGGGCGCAAAATTCAAGGCGGAAAAGACATGCCAGTCGTCTTCTATTTCGGGGCCTTCGGCAACCGTAAATCCCATGCGGCCGAAAATGTCGATAATCCGGTTGCGGACAATTGCCAACGGATGCCGCGTTCCCAATGCAATCGATTCGCCGGGCGCCGTCGTGTCTGTGGAAGAAGATTCCGTGTTCTCGCTGTCGAATAAGTCTTTGAAATGGTTGATTTTTCCTTGGGCGGCTATTTTCAACTCATTCAATGCTTTGCCCACCTCTTTTCTCTTTTCGGGGGCCAGATCTTTAAATTCGGTAAAGAGCTGATTTAAAATACCTTTTTTGCTAATGTAACGTATTCTGAGTTCTTCAATCTGCTCTTTGCCGACAATGCTTGTTTCGGCCAGTTCGTTGAGCAACGTCTTGATTTTATCCAACATAGCTTTTACTTTTTTATCGCACAAAGATACATTATAGTTTTTAAACAAGATGCAGCGCAATTGCGAAAGCAGCCAAACGCCCGCCCATGTTAACAAAGCGGAAAATTTTCGTCGCGAAAGTGTTGTTTGCCAGCGTTATCCCTTTTTCAATATCCTTGATGCTGTCATAGGATAAATTTTTTGCTCATATCCGAGCGATGATGCCTAAAATAGGAAAAGCGGGGAAATTAAAATTTATAACATTCCTGCGAATAGGTTTCACGATAAGTTCGCTTATATTTGCAATGCACGAATATGCTCCCCTGCGGAGAGCTGACGGCAAGATTGGTTAAACCCAACTATTAAAAATATTGGTGATGATGAAAGCAGGAAAAAATATATTGATAATAATTTTGTTGGCGATTTTTTGTTTTTGGTCGACATGCGGGCAAGGGAAATTTGAAGCCGGCGAAGACAGCCCTGACACACTTTTTCTGGATTCCCATAAGTGGGCAGCAGACGTACCCGACAACTATTTTTTTAAGGCGCCGCCCTTGCCCGATACGTTGTCGTTTATGGGCAGTCCCATTCCGCTTCATCGTTTTGATGTACGCGAATGTCTTGAACGAGAGTTGATTGTGAACTGTTATTTTCATTCTCAAACCATTCGGTTGATAAAGTTGGCACCCCGTTTTTTCAGCATCATCGACCCGATTCTGGCAAAAGAAGGCGTGCCTGCCGATCTTAAATATTTAGCCGTTGCCGAGAGTAGCCTGAACCCCAAAGCCGCGTCGCCTGCGGGAGCCGCCGGATTCTGGCAGTTTATGAAAGGAACAGCCGGCGATTATGGCCTCGAAGTGAATACCGACGTCGACGAACGTTACCATATTGAAAAATCGACATACGCAGCCTGCAAATACCTGAAAGATTCATATAAAAACTACGAAAACTGGCCGCTGGTAGCTGCCTCCTATAATGCCGGGCGCGGAGCCATCGACCGCCACATAGCAAGGCAAAAGGTAAACGACTATTTCGACCTGATGCTGGCAGAAGAAACAGAAAGGTACGTATACAGGATTCTCTCCCTGAAACTGATTTTGGAAGACCCCGTGAAATATGGATTCCTCATCGGCGACGATGAAAAATACCCGCTTTGGGAAACCCAGGACGCCGAAGTGAAAAGCAAAATTGAAGACTTAGCCGACTTTGCCTTGTCAAAAGGGATTAATTACAAGATACTTAAATATTATAATCCTTGGTTGCGTTCCAATGTCCTGCCCTTTAAAGCCGACAAAACATACGTCATCAAATTACCGCTGGTGCAGTAGTTGTAAATGTGCCGTGGAGGCCGACAAAAGCATTTTTCAATTGTTATATTCATACAAATCATGTTAAAAGATGTTTTCGCCCGAGGCTTGGATTTTTTAAAATTTTAATTTTGAATTAAAATTCCTCTATGCAAAATTTATTAAAAGCGATTTGTTCGGTTCTCTTTTTCTGGGGAATAATATCTCATTTGCAGGCGCAGGACAATGTGGAAATCGACCCGATGCTGATTCAATTGAAAGCGCAGATAATCAGCAAAGGCGACAGCACGGCTGTTCCCTATGCGACGGTTATCAACTACCGAACAAAATCGGGAACAAGAACCAACGTGGGTGGTTATTTTTCGATGGAGATGCTCAATATCGATTCTTTAGTGATTTCGGCCGTGGGTTTTAAAACGACAGTGGCGCGGGTTCCCGCCAATTTTCACGATCACGATATGTTATCGGTTTATCTGGAACCCGTCGTTTACCCTCTTCAGGAAGTACAAGTGAAAGGCGAAGGGCTGAAAGTGAATATGGACGGTATTCCGGTGGGTAAACCCAATCCGGTGCCGGTGGAATTGCGCGGCGATGCATTCAGCGAAAAACCTCCGATTTTAGCCGCTTTTTTTAATCCCCTTTCCTATATGCAATATTATTTCAGCCGTAAGGAAAAAGGCAAAAGACAGGTTAGGGCAGCCATACAAACGGAAAAACTCTGGGAACAACATTCGAAAAACTACAACAGGGATGAGGTGAAACGGCTCACGGGGTTGAACGACGAACAAGCTGATGATTTTATAATTTGGTTCAATGCCCAAGGCGTATTGCCTTATACCGCAAGCGAATACGAAATACAAGTCTCCATCCGCAAATATTTTCTTATCTACAGCAGAGAAAAATCGGGCAGAAGGGATTGAGGTAGTTCAATGTTCTAAGGTTGAGTCTGTTCCGAAAATTCGATAATACAATTGCGCATAGCGGGAACAATCCTTATCGTTGCCTTGTTTTAGCAAGGTATCACATTATCCATATTGTTCTTGTCTGCTCAATAATTTTAGCCCCATCATTGTACATGGATGGAACCGTTTGACGAAAATTTATTTAGAAATGTGACATTTCCCCTATCTTTACGACTAATAAGGCAGTAAAACTCATTGCAGCATATGGACAAACAACAACGGGAAACTGAATTTTTGCATATGATACGGGAGTATAACCGTATCATTTATAAGGTAATATCTTTTTATACAGACCAAACCACTACGTTAGACGACTTATTTCAGGAGGTGGTTTTAAACTTGTGGAAGGCTTTCCCCAATTACCGCAAAGAGAGTCAGGTTTCCACATGGATCTACCGCATTGCCCTTAACACCTGCGTTTCGTATTACAGAAAAAGTTCGCGTCGGCCGAACTGCGTAGCCATTACGCCGGAAATGAAGGTTTATACAGAAGACCACGAGTCCATTGCAGCCTTATATGCCTGCATCAACTGCTTGGGAAAATTGGAACGTGCGCTGATTCTCTTGTGGTTAGAAGATCGTCCATATAAAGAAATTGCTGAGATTATGGGTATTACCACCACCAATGTATCTACCAAAATTAACAGAATCAAAGAAAAGTTAAAACAAATCTCAAAAATGTAACATTATGGAACCGGACGAAATAAAAAAAATGTGGAAGGAAGTAGACTTGTTAAAAGAGAAACAACAAATCAGCGACCATAAAATCAAAGAAATGCTTAAAAATCAAGGAAAAACCGCATTGGCTAAACTGATCAAAACCGCAAACTTCTACAGGTTTGCCATGATCCCTTTAGGTTTGTTTTTTTGCCTCCTTTCGTATAAATTCTTTGAAGCCGGAGGTTATTATGTGATTTATCCATTAATATTCATGCTTTTATGTGTACTCTTAGAACCCCTCGAAATCTATCTGTATCGTTTACTCAAAGAGATCGACTTTGCCAATATGTCGGTAAAAGAGGTGTCCCAAAGAATTTTGAAATATCAGCACATCCTTAGAAAATGTGAGATGTACGGAGTCATTATTGGCGTTGTATATTTGAGTATCTGGTATTACCTGTACTACAAGTTGACTGTGGGTTCCGAAATCGTTTGGGGAATCATTATTTTCATGATTGCCATGTGCGTCGCCGTGGGCTTTTTCATCCCTGTTGCCTACAAAAAATTGTACTATAACCATATCAGTCAGATTAAAGAAAGTCTTAAAGAGTTAAAAGAATTTGAAGTATGATCGCCAAATAAAAACCGTTGTCGATATTTTTCGTTTATGCAATTCCAAATTTAACATTGTTACCGCGCTTGTCAATAAATTACCGTAATTTTGCATTGAAAAACATCGATGATTTTGAATGACAGACGAAAAACCGAAAACAGGTGATATACTCAAGCGCCGTGTGCTGGTGTTAGATGGGGCCATGGGTTCGCTTTTGCAGGCATACAAACTGAAAGAGAGCGATTTTCGCGGCGATTTATTTCCGAATATCCCTGTCGGGATGAAAGGCAATTACGATATTCTATCGCTCACACAGCCCAACATTATTGCTGAGATTCACCGGCAATATCTCGAAGCCGGCGCCGACATTATTTCCACCAATACGTTCAATGCCACACGTATTTCGCAGGCCGATTACCATGCCGAAGACAAAGTTTATGACATGAACAAAGCGGCGGCGCAGATTGCCGCTCGCGTAGCTGCCGAATATACAAATGCCAATCCCTGTAAACCGCGCTATGTTGCCGGTTCCATGGGGCCAACCAACAAAACATTATCGCTTTCGCCCGATGTGAACAACCCCGGTTTTCGCGCCGTGACCTTCGACGAAATGAAATCGGCATACCGCGAACAGGCCGAAGGGCTCGTCGATGGCGGCGTTGATATTCTGCTGGTGGAAACTGTTTTCGATACGCTGAATGCAAAAGCCGCTTTGTTTGCCATCGAAGAGGTGTTGGCAGATCGCGGACGGCGTTTGTCTGTTATGGTTTCGGGAACCGTTGCCGATGTCGGCGGACGGTTGTTGTCGGGGCAGACGCTCGAAGCTTTTCTGCGTTCGGTTTCGCACATAGAACTGCTTTCCATCGGCCTCAACTGCTCCATGGGAGCTTCTGCTTTGGAACCACATATCAAAGAGTTGGCGGCAAAATCCCCATTTTTTGTGAGCGCACATCCCAATGCCGGTTTGCCCAATCCATTCGGTGAATATGACGAATCGCCCGAAATAATGGCGCAACACATAAAAATTTATCTCGACAGCCGCTGTGTTAACATCATCGGTGGATGTTGCGGAACAACGCCGGATTATATTCGTGCTTTGAACGGGAAACATGGTTGACGATGTCCGATTTTGTCTTATCCATTGTCGTGAATTGCCTTGCAAATGTTCTGAGGCGTGCCGGGCTATTGGTGCATTCCGTTTGCCCGATAACACCATTGATTATATCAGACTTAATCCGACGGCGATCCAAATCGGCAACGTTAACACCGAAAGGAGTGAATTGCTCAAAATGGTATCGAATGCCGTCTTCGGATCGCCGCCGTAATGCTTGGCAAGTACCATCGGGAAAATGGCGGACCCCATCGCTCCGTGAATGACCAAAATCTGCTTGATTTCCATCGTACATGGCAACCAAACGGCAAGGGAGATGAAAATCGTCGGCATAATGGCAAGCCGAATCAGGATCGACCAAAACGCAATTTTTAGCGTGGTTGATAATCGCTCTTTCATTTCCTCCCGATGAAAATGGTCGGCAAAAGTCGCTCCGGTCAAAATGATCGAAAGCGGAATACCGGCAGCACCCAAGAGATGAAATGTCATGAACAAAAAATCGAAACAGGGGACAACCTGCTCATGAAATGCCGCCGGAATCAATCGGCTGTTGCCGAGCAGATTCAGTGATACTGATAGAACAATCGCAATGCTCGGACCATTGATG
>WRIQ01000062.1 GCA_009782655.1 Prolixibacteraceae bacterium | reverse complement strand
TTCGAAAATAATTTGCGGCGAGAATTTTTGCATGCTTGCTATTTGCTTCAGGTTACAAATTTTCCATTTCTGGAAATTTTCCGCGCCCAATATACAAAAGGAGTATCGGCCAAGGCTACCAGCCATTTAAAGAAATAGGTTGTCAGGAAGATTTCGAGGAGGATCGACTTTTCGAAAACGCCCCAAAAAGCTATCAGCACGAAGATGGCGCTGTCGAACAGTTGCGAAACCATGGTGCTGAAGTTGCTGCGAACCCAAAGGTGGCGGTCGGCGGGAAAGCGGTTCTTCCAAAAATGGAACGCCCACACGTCGTGCCTCTGTGAAACTACATAGGCAACCACACTGGCCAGTGCGATGCGCGGCATCAGGCTGAAAATGGTATCAAGCGCACTGTAGGTTTCGGCAGAAAAGGCGTCGTCTGCCAGCGGACGATACAGCAAAGCGATGTTCATCAAAACCGTCATTGCCAGCAAGCTGAAAAAACCTATCCACACAGCTTTTCCCGCCTCCTTTTTCCCGTAGTTTTCCGACAGAATATCGGTAACCAGAAACGATGTGGCGTATACCACATTTCCCAGCGTCGCCGAAAAACCGAAGAGTTCGATGGTTTGCACCACCTGAATGTTGGCGATGATGATCGAAACGGGAATCCACATAATAAGCCCCCATTTCCCGAAAAGTTTATAGGCAGCGATAATCAACAAAAAATTGAGAATGATCTCCACTAACCAGATTAACTCATTGTGCATTTTTTTCATTTTTAATCGCAGGGTGATGGAACCTGCGAGCAGTTAAACAATATTTTTCAGGGGCGCAAAGGTAAGAAAACTATTTGGCTACAATATAGCGGTCGTATATCCAGAGCAGAACGACAGTCAGCACGGCGATTCCCGTAAAAATATACCAGATATTGCCGGGCTGAAATTTGTCCCACAAAAAATTTGTCAGTTCGCCAACCGTCATATTCATCTGCTCTGCGGCCTGTCTGAAAAAGTCATTTTTTGTGAACGTTTCGGAATATTCGGGAAAGTTGAGTCCGCGAACCGTCGTTTCCTGTCGCAGGAGAAAATATTTGTCGGAAATGCGCTCGAATGGGCCTCCCGAAATCCATCCTGCCAACTGATGCGCCGCGGCTATGGGCAGAAACGAAGTTCCCATATACAATGCTTTTTTATCTTCCGGCGCAATACGCCCGATGTATTCGGTGAATTTGGGCGAGCTGGCCATTTCGCCGAGGCTGAAAATCAAAACGCCCAGCAAGATGAGCCATCCGCTTTGCGACGAAAACATGAGCCCCACGCCGCCGCCTACAATCAAGATGCCGCCCATCATGGCTGTAAACGGCCTGAAACGCATGACAATGGCTGAAACCATCAACTGAAAGACGATGATGAAAAATGCGTCCATGCTCGAAATGGTGACCGAGGAGATGGTTCCTTCCGGTGTTCCGATGGCTTCGGCAAGCCACGGCCAAACCGAGTGAATTCCATGGTAGATAACGCCAGTATCCACCCATTGGTCGACAAACACGGGAAAAGAATAGTACAACTGATTGAACACCGTCCAGAACAAAATCATGATTATCAGAAAAATATCGTAACGAATATTTGCGAGTGTTATCCCGATATTCTTCATTGCCTGCGAAATGGTTTGCCTGATGGAAGCGCTACTGTCTTTTTTTACCGGATCCTTAAAGAAAAAGAAAGTTATCAGGTAATTTACCGAAATGGCAGCCATCGACATGAAAAAGACATAATCCCAGCCTCTGCCTAAAATAATTCCGGCAAGAAACGGCCCAATAAATCCGCCAATATTGATCATCATGTAGAAAATGCCGAACCCGATGGAGGAGGTTTTTTCATCGGTAGTGCGGGCAATCATGGCCGAAATGACCGGCTTGAAAAAAGAGCCGCCGACACATGTCCAGATAAATGCAAAAAACACCATCCCGAACGAATCGAAGGAACGCATCATAAAATAACCGGTCACATAAACAGTATATGAAATAATCAGCATCCGCTTATACCCCACCTTGTCGGCAATGGCGCCGGTAAAAATAGGCAGAAAATAGAGCAACATGGAGCCCGTGCCCATGATAATTCCTTTTTGCGCCTGCGAAAATTCAAGCGCTCCGAGGTCTTTCGACGAAACCAGATATAAGGCAAAAGCCATGTAGAAACCATACCACGCCCACCTTTCAAAAAGCTCGATAACATTGGACGCCCAAAACGATTTGCTGAATTGCCTGAAAACATTCTTCTCTTTTTCCATTTTTTTTCTTTTTACCTGACAGTCGGCGAAGATAATAAAATTGACGGAAGATCACTCATCTTGTCAGGGCTTGAAGTAGCGGTCAAGTACCTCAACTCAAATTGAATTGACGATATGTATTGGCCATAAATATTATACGATTATCCGTATAACCGTCAATCGGATTTAACGAATTGTGGCGGCAGCAGCTACCGGTACTTCATTAATTTGCTGAGATATTTTCCGATGATGTCGAATTCGAGGTTTACAACCGTTCCTTCCCTGAATGTGTGGAAATTGGTTATTTCCCATGTGTATGGAATGATGGCCACCTGAAATGAATTGTCTTTTGAATTTACCACGGTGAGGCTCACGCCGTTGACGGTTATGGAACCTTTTTCGACGGTCATGTATCCCTGCTGCGCCTTTTCCCTGTCGAAGGCATATTCGAAAGTGTAGTACCAGCTTCCGTCGGTTTCCTCCACGCAGGTACATTTGGCGGTCTGATCCACATGTCCCTGCACGATATGCCCGTCGAGGCGACCGTTCATGGGCATACTGCGTTCGAGGTTTACCACAGAACCCACTTCCAGCAATCCCAGATTCGATTTCAGCAGTGTTTCCCTGATGGCGGTAACTTTGTAGGTCAGCGCCTGCCTGTCGACCTCCACAACGGTAAGGCAAACGCCATTGTGCGAAAGGCTCTGGTCGATTTTCAGTTCGTTTGCGTGTTTCCAGAACAGCGTAAAATGAACATTTTCCTGCTCTTTTATAATACCCGTTACTTTGCCGGTTCCTTCAATTATTCCCGAAAACATAGTAGTAATTTTTATTTATCAGGCTTTTTCCCATTCAAAGCCATCTTTCCTGTCTTTCACAATAATGCCCGCCTTTGCCAGTTCGTCGCGTATGCGATCCGATGTCGCCCAATCTTTATTGGCTTTGGCTTCCATGCGGTATTGAAGTACCAAATCAACGACTTTCGCGAGCGTATCGTCTTCTTTGCCGCCTGCCGCATCGTGTTTCAGGCCGAGGATATCAAAAACAAAAGTGCGGAATAGCGTTTTCAGTTTCGCTAAATCCTCCGCATCGATGGCGGCTTTGCCATCGTGTACAGAATTTATAAACCTGACACCGTCGAACAGGTGAGCAATCAGAATCGGGCTGTTTAAATCGTCATTTAATGCGGCATAGCAATTTATTTTCAGCTCTTCGACATTAAAGTTCGCCGACGTTTTCTCCGCTGATTCCAGCTTTTTCAACAAATCGACCGCTTTCATCAGCCGTTCCAACCCTTTTTCGGCGGCCTGCAACGCTTCGTTGGAAAAATCGACCGTGCTGCGATAGTGCGCCTGCAACACAAAAAAGCGAATTGTCATGGGCGAGTATGCTTGTTTCAAAAGTGGATGACGGCCAGTGAAGAGTTCGTCGAGGGTGATGAAATTTTCCTGCGAACGCGCCATTTTCTGTCCGTTGATGGTAATCATATTATTGTGCATCCAGTAGCGCACCGATTCGTGTCCCAGCGTAGCTGCCGACTGTGCAATTTCGCATTCGTGATGCGGGAAAAGCAAATCCATGCCGCCTCCGTGAATGTCGAATGTTTCGCCCAAATATTTGATACTCATTGCCGAGCACTCAAGATGCCAACCCGGAAAGCCGTTCCCCCACACCGATGGCCATTGCATGATATGTTCGGGCGAAGCCTTTTTCCACAGGGCGAAATCATAGGATTTTTTCTTCTCGTCCTGTCCGTCGAGGGTGCGCGTGTCGGTCAGAATATCGTCGGTGTTTCTTCCCGAAAGTTTCCCGTAATGGTATTTCCGGTTGTATTCATCAACGTCGAAATAAACCGAGCCGTTTTTTTCGTAGGCAAAACCGTTTTTCAGAATTTGCTCCACCATTTGCTGCTGCTCGATGATATGCCCGCTGGCGCGTGGTTCGATTGACGGAGGAATGGTATTCAAATCGGCCATGTTTTTATGGAACGTGTTCATATATTTCTGAACCACTTCCATGGGTTCCAACTGTTCGAGCCGTGCCTTTTTGGCGATGCGGTCTTCGCCGGCGCCAGCCACTTCATCTTCGAGATGCCCCACGTCGGTTATGTTTCTCACATATCGCACCCGATAGCCCAAGTGAGTGAGGTAGCGGAAAAGTAAATCGAAAGTGATGCCCGGGCGCGCATGCCCCAAATGAGCATTGCTATAAACCGTAGGCCCGCAAACGTAAAGACCCGCATGTCCCGGCACCAACGGCTCAAAAATCTCTTTTTCCCTACTCAGAGAATTGTATATTGTCAGGCGGTTTTCCATAAATCTATTATGTTACGGCATCCTCCTCGATTTCAGCAATAAACTGTTCTTTTTCAACAATTTCTTCTCTCTTTCCGGAAGGATTCCCTGCCGGATTTTCATTTTCCGATTCCTCTGGAAAGCCGGCAGCAAAATATTTGCGATGAAACAAGATTATCGAAAAGATTCCGGTGGTGATTGCCGAATCGGCGATGTTGAACACAGGCCTGAAAAAGATAAGTTTCTGTCCGCCCCAAAATGGGAACCAGTCAGGATAGGCACCCTGAATGATGGGGAAATAGAACATGTCAACCACTTTGCCGTAGAGGAAAGTCCCGTATCCTCCGCCTTCGGGAAGGAATGTGGCCTCCTGCCCGTAACTGTGGCTGAAAATCATGCCGTAGAAAATGCTATCGATGATATTTCCCAGAGCGCCGGTGAAAATGAGCGATACACTCACCAAAAATCCGAAGGTAACTTTCTTCTTCGTCAGTTTGAAAAGGTACCATCCTATAACGGTGACGGCAAAAATCCGGAAGATGCTGAGGAACAATTTCCCGTATTCGCCAGCAAACTCGACCCCAAAAGCCATCCCCGGGTTTTCTACAAAATGGAAAAGGAACCAGTTGCCGATTACCGAAAATTCGTCGCCCAATGCCATGTGCGTTTTCACCCAGAATTTCAGCGCCTGATCGGCAACAAGGATAAGAAGAATGATAAGTAAGATGTATAAGCCTCTATTTTTTTTCATATTGGGAAAATATGTGGCAAAGCCATATTTGAACAAGTTACTGCAAGTATCTTACCCGAATCTATTTTTGATTTTTTTTCGCGTCGATGGAGAGGGTCGCATGTGGAACCGCCCTGAGCCGCTCTTTGGAAATCAATTTGCCGGTTTCGCGGCAAATACCGTAGGTTTTATTTTCGATGCGTATGAGCGCAGCCTGCAGGTGTTGAATAAATTTCAACTGCCGCTGAGCCAGCTTTCCGGCTTCTTCTTTCGACAAGGTCGCCGCCCCTTCTTCCAAAACTTTAAACGTCGGCGAAGTATCCATGGTGTCGTTACCATCGCCATGCGTTATGGAGTTTTTGTACATTTCGTAATCTTTCTGAGCTTTCTCGAGTTTTTTCAGAATCAACTCTTTAAACTCTTGAAGCTCGTCATCTGAATATCTTGTTTTTTCTGCCATCTCATTAATTTTTAATGATTTATAAAAATATCGATTTTAAAAAAGCGGTAAATATATTGATTTTATAATTTACGAAATTCTGCAAATCAAAGATTTCAATTACTTTAACTTTTCAATCCTGATGAAAGTTTCTATTCCGGCGTCTATTTCCACGAGCTTTGCCGACGCTCCTGTTTCATCGGCGAGCGCCAGCCCGTCGGCCAATGTTTGTGTACAAATATACGTCGAAAATGCTTCAACAGCATCATCGAGTTGCGGATGCCTCTTTATTTCCAGCGAAATGCGGTCGGTTACCTCGTAGCCGTTGTCTTTGCGCAGGTTCTGGATTTTGTTGATAAACTCCCGCGCGATGCCTTCCATTTTCAATTCGGGTGTGATGTGGATGTCGAGCGCTATGGTGAGGTTTCCTTCTGAAGCCACCTGCCAACCGGGAATATCCTCGGTGGTTATGTCCACATCTTCAACCAGAAGCGGAATTTCCTGCTCTCCCGCCCGGATGTTTATCAAGCCTTCGCGTTCGAGCCTGCTGATGTCTTCCTTGCCGAATTTTGAAACCGCCGCCGAAATCTCTTTCATCAATTTCCCGTATTTGGGCCCTAGAGTTTTAAAATTCGGTTTTATTTTTTTGCTTATTATTCCTGCGGCATCGGTAACATATTCTACTTCTTTGACATTCACTTCGGTAAGTATCACATTTTTAACCGATTCAAATTGTTCTTCGAACCGCTCGCTAAGCACGGGAACCAAAATTTTACCCAACGGTTGGCGCACTTTTATTTTTTCTTTGCGTCGCAATGCCAAAATCATCGACGAAGCTTTTTGCGCAATCGCCATTTTTTCTTCCAAATCCTTGTCGATCAGCGATTCGTCGAATGTGGGAAAATTGGCAATGTGTACGCTTAGATCGGGTTCTTTGCCGGTTACCCTGTTCAAATCGGTGTAAAGCAAATCGGCGTAGAACGGCGCAATGGGCGCCATCAGCTTGGCAACATTCACTAAGCAGGCATATAATGTCTGATATGCCGATATTTTGCCGACATCGAACTCGCCGCCCCAATAACGTTTACGGCTCAGGCGAACAAACCAGTTGCTCAGGTTTTCAATGACAAATTCG
>WRIQ01000061.1 GCA_009782655.1 Prolixibacteraceae bacterium | reverse complement strand
CGGAAATCTCTTAAAAGTTACAGAATGAAAAGAACATTATTTGTATTGTCTTTATACATAGCAAGTTGCACCATCGCCTCCGCACAGGAATTTCGGTGCAACATCAGCATTTCGTCGGATAAGATACAGGGCGCCAACCGCAATCTTTTCCGCACCATGCAATCCGACCTGTACGAGTTTATGAACAACCGCAAATGGACAGACAATGCCTTTGCTCAAAACGAACGCATTGAATGCAACATTTTCATCAGGCTTGATGAACAGATTTCAGTCGATGAATTTAAAGGTAGCCTCACCGTTCAATCCAAACGGCCTTCTTTCAACTCCACATACGAAACAACCATCCTCAACATCAAAGACGACGATTTTCATTGCAAATACGTTGAATATCAAGCCATCGACTTTAACGAAGCCAACAATTCCGATAACCTCACCAATATCATCGCTTTTTACGCGTACATTATGTTGGGATTCGATTACGATACTTTCTCGCCCGAAGGAGGTACACCCTATTTCATTAAAGCGCAGACCATTGTGAATAATTCGCAGAATGCGCGCGAAAAAGGGTGGAAAGCTTTTGAGAGCGATAAAAACCGTTACTGGCTGATTGAGAATATCATGAACCGCTCCTACTCTTCGATGCGCGAGACCTATTATACCTACCACCGGATGGGGCTCGACGTTATGGCCGACAAGCCCGAAGAGGGACGCTCCGCCATCGCTGAATCGCTGAGAGGTGTGCAACAGGTTTTCAGGCGCCGCCCGTCGACTTACATTTTGCGGACTTTTTTCGATGCCAAATCGGATGAGTTGGTTAACATTTTTTCCGAGTCGTATCCCGACGAGCGAAACAGGGTAATGTCGATTCTCAACGAAGTCGATCCATCGAATGCCGGTAAATACAAAAGAATAACCGAATCCGCCAACAACTGATTGCCTATGCTTTCGAGGTTATTCATTTCGAATTACGCCTTGATAGGCGATCTTACGGTGAATTTTGAACCCGGACTCAACATTATAACCGGCGAAACAGGAGCCGGAAAATCCATAATCCTCGGAGCGCTTTCGCTCATCATGGGTGCACGCGCCGACATTTCCAACGTCAGGGGCAAAGAGGAAAAATGCGTTGTCGAAGGAACTTTCGATGTTGAAAAACTGAATATCAAACATTTTTTCACGAGCAACGACCTCGACTATGATAACAACACCATTCTTCGCCGCGAGCTGCTCTCGTCGGGAAAATCGCGGGCATTCATCAACGATACGCCTGTCAATCTGAACCTGCTGAAAAACTTGTCGCAGCAACTGATCGACATTCACTCGCAACACCAGAATCTGGAACTCAACAACCAGCATTTTCAACTGCGCATTGTCGACATCGTATCGAAAAGCCGCGAAACGCTGGAAGAATATGCGCTGGCTTTCGACAAACACAGCAAAATTTCAGCGCAACTGAAAAGCCTCAGCGATGAAGCCAAAAAAACCAAATCCGATTTAGATTATTACGAATTTCAGTACCGCCAGCTCAGCGAAGCCAAACTGGAGGCGGGCGAACAACCCATGCTTGAGGAAGAACGCGAAAAACTCGTTCACTCGGAGGAGATAACGCAGGCTTTTGCCGGTGTGACCCAATTGCTCGACGGCGAACATTTTCCGGTGTTGCAACAACTGAAAGAAGCGCTGAACCATATAAGCAAAATTCGGAATTTTGCGCCACAGGCCAATGAGTTTTTGGAGCGTATAACCAGCGTTCATGTTGAATTACAGGATTTAGCGCACGAATCGGAATACCTCGCTGCAAACAATGCTTTCGACCCCGCCCGCCTGCAACAAATCAACGATCGTCTCGACCTGCTCTATTCGCTGCAACAGAAACATCATGTGCAATCGACTGACGAGTTGATCACCATTCGAGACCAATATGGAGAGAAAATGAACCGCATCGAGGATTACGATAACAAAATAGCGCAGCTTGACAAACAACGGCAGGAAAGCTTGCAGCAACTCACAATAGCAGTTAATAAGCTTACACTTAGGCGTAAAACCGCTTTCCCGGTTATCTGCCAAAAGGTGGTTGAGGTACTCACACAATTGGGCATTCCCCACGCAGTTTTCGAAATAGAACACCGCAGCAGGGAAAATTTCACTCCCGATGGCGCCGACGCCATCCGCTTTCTTTTTTCAGCCAATAAAAATGTGGCTGCCGACGACATTTCGCGCTTTGCCTCGGGCGGCGAGATTTCGCGTGTTATGCTAGCGCTGAAAACGTTGGTGTCCGACTCGCGCATGCTCCCAACCGTGGTTTTCGACGAAATAGATTCGGGCATATCGGGCGAAACGGCTTTGCGTATGGGCAGTATTCTTAAAAATATGTCGCTGGGAATGCAAATTATTAACATCACCCATCTGCCGCAAATTGCCAGCAGAGGCGACCACCATTATAAAGTTTTTAAATCGGAAAACGACGAGGGAAGTTATACATCGATACGCAAACTCGACCGCGAAGAAAAAATTGAAGAATTGGCGGTGATGGTGGGCGGCTCAAACCATTCGGAAACAGCACGCAAAACGGCTATCGAATTGCTGGAAGGCAAGCAGTGATCTCGGATTTTCAACGCCTCCTTTCGCCTGTGGATTCTTTCACGCCCAACCGCCACCAACGACTGTTCTCGCTGTCATAGACATAAAAAATCTCTCCTATCCAAAAATAATCGCCTATACTGAACTCATGGTCTACAAAATCGGTGAGGTTTACAATTTTGCTGAATTTCTTTGTTTTGCCGTTTAAAATTTGCAACTCCAAATCGTGCAAGTCTTTAAAAACTGTGTTGGCAACCGTGCGTAATTTTCCGCTTTTCGAATACCTCGTATATTCGGGTTCGTAGTCATAATCTCCGGTCTTCAAATCAAAAATCCATTGCGGCACCACCCAGTCGTATTTGAATTTTATAATATCGTATTTGGGATAATATTTTTCGAGCAAAACCGATTCTGCAAAATTCAGTTTCATACCGTTGCGGCAGGTAATGCTCGACACATAGCGCTGCCCGTCATCGTACACGTTGGGATCGAACACAAACTCAACTTTGCCTTTGAGCATTTCTGTAACAGAATCTATATCAGCGACAATATTGAATATCGGCGGCGGCGGAAAATTTTCCAAAACCTCTTTGAGCATATCGGCCGAAATCTGCTGGAATACAATCGAATGGCCCTCTATGTATATTGTCGTATCCCTGCGCAAGCCGACAAAGCCCTGTGCTTTCGCCTCCTGCGGAAATAAAAATGCCAACGTCGCGAGAATAATCAATATATATCGAATAATTTTATTCATACCGATGTTAAGTGACAAAAATAAATGCTGATTTCAATGTTGAATTATATTTTATTACTAATGTTTTACAAAAAAACGGATTTGCGGCAAATTTATTTCGCCTCCCGACAAGTTTTTGCACGTTGAGGGCGGGGTTGCCGCTTTTCGGGCATGGCGGCAATGCCTTTGGGTATACGCTTTATATATTCGATATTCTGATGATATCGGCAAAAACGCCGGCTGCCGTCACCTCAGCGCCTGCGCCATAGCCCTTTATCAGCATGGGGAACTCATTGTATCTCTCGGTTTGATAAATAATCAGGTTGTTGCTGCCTTCCAAATCATAGAAAGGGTGTGTCGATTCAATTTCGCGGAGTCCGGCCTCGGCATTTCCATTTTCGAAACTGGCTACAAACCGCCATCTCTGATTGTTGGCTTCCAGTTTTTGGCGCCGCGCTTCAAAATCGGCGTCCAGTTGGGGAATCTTGTCCCAGAAAGTTTTAATATCGCTTTCGAAATATTCTGCCGGAATAAATGAGTTAACTTCAACATCCTCCTTGTCGATTCTGTATCCCGATTCACGCGCCAGAATCAGCAGTTTGCGCACTACGTCGACGCCGCTGAGGTCGATTCGCGGATCGGGTTCGGCATAGCCGGCTTCCTGCGCCAAACGAATGGCTTTACTCATGGGTATTTCGGGCGAGATGGTGTTGAAAATAAAATTCAGCGTTCCCGACAGTACAGCCTCTATGCGAAAAACTTTGTCGCCAGAGTTGACCAAATCGTTGAGCGTATTGATAATTGGCAATCCTGCGCCCACATTGGTCTCGAAAAGAAATTTCACGCCTTTGCTTTTGGCAGTCCTTTTCAGCGACATATAGTTGTCGTATTTCGACGAAGCAGCCACCTTATTGGCAGTCACAACCGATATATTCTCGTCGAGGATGCGGAGATATTCCAAAGCAATCTCGTCGGAAGCGGTACAATCGACAAAAACGCTGTTGTACATGTTCATTTCCACCATTTTGCTTACAAATCCCTGAATAATTGAAGGAATTTCCGAAGCGTCCAGCACGTTCTTATAATCAGCAACATCAATACCATCGCGGCAGAAAGCCATTTTGCGCGAATTGGCAATTCCCGCGATTTTCAGGCGCAAGTGGCTTTCGTTCAGCAGCTTTTCCTGCTGTGAAGCGATTTGTTTTAGCAGGCTGCTACCCACCAGTCCGGTGCCCATAAGAAACAGGTTCAATTCGGCATTTTCGGAAAGGAAAAACGATTCGTGCACCACATTGAGGGTTTTGCGCAGGTCTTCATTCTGCACTACCCACGAAATGTTGTATTCCGAAGCTCCCTGTGCAATGGCGACAATGTTAATCCCATTCCTCCCGATGGTCGTAAAAAGTTTGCCGGCGATTCCGGTAGTGTGCTTCATCGCTTCGCCCACGATGGCCACAATGGACAGTCCGGTTTCTATGTCCACATAGTTGATTTGCTCGTGGCTTATCTCCAAGGCGAATTCCCTGCGTATCGCCTTTTCGGCAACTTCGGCAGCATGTTCCTCGATGGCTACACTGATGGTGTTTTCCGAGGAAGCCTGCGAAATGAGGATCACATTTATGTTTTTGCCCGCCAAAGCGGAAAACAGACGCATTGATATTCCTGCAACGCCCACCATGCCAATTCCCTGCACCGTCAGCAGCGCGATTCTCGATATGGAGGAAATTCCCTTTATCAGCCTTTCTTTTCCGTTTTCGCGCGTGTTGGTTATCAGCGTCCCGGGAGCATGAGGGCGCATGGTATTTTTAATATAAACCGGAATATCTTTCTTGTATACCGGCAGAATGGTAGGCGGATAGATGACCTTCGCCCCAAAGTTGGAAAGCTCCATCGCCTCGGTATAGGAGAGCGAAGGGATTGTATAGGCTTTGCGGATAATGCGCGGGTCGGCGGTCATAAAACCATCCACATCTGTCCATATTTCCAGCGCCGAAGCGTTGAGGGCGGCGGCAATGATGGCCGCTGTATAGTCGGAACCGCCCCGTCCCAGCGTGGTGTATTCGCCGGTGTGGCTGCTGGCAATGAATCCGGGAACTACCACAATTCCTGAAAAATTGGCGAAGTTCTCGCGGATCAACCGGTTGGTTTCATCATAATCCACATTGGCCTTTCCAAAATGGTTGTCAGTAACAATAAATTCGAAAGAAACTTTTAATTCTACACTGAAAAATTGCGAAATAATAATCGACGACATGCGTTCCCCCATGCCCAGCAAGCGATCCATAGTCTTGGGTGTCAGTTCATTGACGAGTGTTACGCCTGTCAGTACCTGCTCCAGTTCGTCTAAAACAACATCTATTTCCGTTTTTATGTCAGCGGGCTCTGCAAACAGTTCCTGAATGATTCCGTAATGCCTTCGTTTTATTTCATCGAACTCTTCGCGTTGAAATCCCATATTCATGGAGGCCATTCGTGCAGCATTAAGAATTTTATCGGTTATTCCGCCCAATGCGGAAACAACTACTACTATGTCGTCTTTTTGCGAGAAAACAATGTTTTTCACACTGTGGATGTTTTGCGAACATCCCACCGAGGTGCCTCCGAATTTTAGTACTTTCATGGTCTGTCAAAAATTATTTTGCTATCAATTTGAATAAAATATCAGGTTTTGCATTTCGGAAAGTCAGGTTTGAATTCTATTTTTCGCCAAACAAACAAAGAAACCGGATGTTTTGTAAATCTTCACATCCGGTTGCCATATTTTTTTTATGTGAAGTTATTGTTTACTTGCGGTTGTTGCAGTCTGCATTATCTTGGTTTCCAATTCGTTCATCAATTCGGGATTGTCTTTTAACAATTTACGAACGCTTTCGCGCCCTTGCCCGAGTTTCGAATCGCCATAGCTAAACCACGAACCGCTCTTCTTGATAATGTCGTAATTGACGCCGATGTCAATTACTTCGCCTGTTTTGGATATCCCTTCGCCATAAATAATGTCAAATTCGGCTTTTCGGAAAGGAGGGGCGATTTTATTTTTCACCACTCTGACTCTGACATTGTTGCCAATAACCTCTTCGCCATCTTTGACTTGGCCTACACGCCTGATGTCGAGGCGCACCGAAGCGTAAAATTTCAGGGCATTTCCTCCCGTTGTTGTTTCGGGACTGCCGAACATGACGCCGATTTTTTCGCGCAGTTGGTTGATAAATACACAGCATGTCCGGGTTTTGCTGATGTTGGCCGTGAGTTTGCGCAAAGCCTGCGACATCAGTCTGGCCTGAAGTCCCATTTTCGATTCTCCCATGTCGCCTTCAAGCTCCGCCTTGGGTGTGAGTGCTGCCACCGAGTCGATGACAACGATATCGATGGCTCCCGAACGGATGAGGCTGTCGGCGATTTCCAGCGCCTGTTCGCCGTTATCCGGCTGCGAGATCAGCAGCTCGTCGATATTTACGCCCAGTTTCCGTGCATAATAGGGATCAAAAGCATGCTCCGCATCGATAATGGCGGCGATGCCTCCCGCTTTCTGCGTTTCGGCAATGGCATGAATGGCCAGCGTGGGTTTTTCCGATGATTCGGGGCCGTAGGTTTTG